>NZ_JBISDG010000007.1:0-113309 GCF_044472985.1 Roseovarius salis
GGTCGGCGCGGCGGACGCGGCCAGCATCTCGACCCTCCAGAGCGCGTGCCGCGGCCCGACGCGGTGCACGCTCAGCCGCACCACCGTCTCCCTGGTCGCGACCTCGCGCCGCGCCGCACCACGCGCCACGATCTCGTCGTGAAGATGCGTCAGGACGGGCGCAGGGTTGGCCAGGATACCGCCAAGGGCGTCGGCCAGCGTCACCTCGCCCCCGGAGGCAAGGTGTGCCCGCGCGGCCGGGTTGGCATGGATGATGACGCGGTCGGGCCCGGTCAGCACGGCAGGCACCGGGTCGTTGGCGGTGATGTCCGCCACCGATCCGAGGATATCCCGCGCCGCCCAGTTGGCGCGCACCCCGGACAGCCGGACCCACACGAAAGCACCGCCGAGAGAGACCGCAAGCAGCAGGAGGGTCAGCCGGGCGAAATCGTGCCCGACCACGACCGCCGCCGCGGCAAACACCAGCGCCGCACCGATGATCGCCTTGCCACGCGGGCGCAGCAACATCGCCGCGTGCTGCAACTGTTGACCGGCCGATGTGTCGGACTGCACGTCACTTCCCCGTATTCTGGCAAGCCATGCCCGGTGCTTGCCGAAAAAATACTAACGGCAGTTTAATGAGCGCCCGGAAAACCCGTCAAGGTTGCCCCCCCAGCCCCGACATTCCTGAGTTGAGCGAGGAAGAACCCGTCGCCGTTGGGGCCGATCGGCCAGCGGACCTCCTCCTCGACCCGCCAGCCCGGACATTCCGCGGTGAAACGGGCGATCTGCGCCTCGTTCTCGGATCTCAGCACGGAGCACGTGGCGTAAGCCAGCAAGCCTCCGGGCCGGACAAGCGGCATGGCGGTGCGCAGGATCTCGGCCTGTATCGCACGCAGCGACTCCAGCCGCGCCGGTGTCATCCGCCATTTCGCATCCGGCGCGCGCCGCCAGGTGCCGCTGCCGGAGCACGGCACGTCGCACAGGACGAGATCGTAGGGCGCCTGCTCGGCAGCCTTGCCTGGAGCGAGAATATCAACCCGCACACCCGCCCGGCGCGCCCTGGCCGGCAGATCGGTCATGCGCCCTGCATCCGCGTCATGCGCAAGGAACATGGCGTCGGCCCGCGCCGCCAGTGCCAGCACCTTTCCACCGCCCCCCGCGCAATAATCCAGCACGCGCGCGCCCGCCGGCACATGCAGCCGGGCCATCGCCGCCTGGCTGCTGCCGTCCTGCAGTTCCACGCACCCCTCCTGGTAGGCCGACGACAGCCCGACCCGGCGCGCGTTCGCCGTCACGACGACCGCGGTGTCAGCGATGTCCGCTTGCCTGGCCTGGATGCCATCCTCCATCAACATTTCAATGGCTTGGGAAACACTGTTCATGCGCCGATTGACCCGAAGCATCACCGGCGCCCTGTCCCTGAGCGCGCGCGCCGCGGTACAGGCGTCATCGCCAAGCGAATCGCGGAATTCCCCGACAAGCCAGTCCGGCAGGTCCATCCTGTCGCCCTCGGCCACGGGGGGCGCACCGGCCGTGCGTTCCGCCGGGGCAAGAGGCGGCGGAGCATGCCCCAGCCCTGTAAACAATGTGCCGGGATCCGTGCCCGCGTCGCGGAGCATCCCGATCATCAGCCCCCGCCCGGTCGCGGCCCCGCCAAGGCACGCATAGGAGCGCCGGCAACGCAGTGCCTGGAAAACATGGTCGCGCACGGCCGCACGGTCCTTGGAACCGGCATAGCGCGCGCCCCGCGCCCAGTTCGTCAGACAGGCCTCGGCGGGGTCATCCGCAAGAACGCGGTCGAGCACCGCGATGGCCGCAGCGACGCGCGCGCCGGGGGTCACGGACGCAACCCCGGGGACAAGCAAAAGGCATGGATCATGGCGGTCCTTCGGGCGGAGTGCATCGCTTCTGTAACGCGTCGCCGCGGCGCGGGAAAGATGCCGCACGGTTGTATCGCCCGGCTGGTTGGATACCATCGGCGGCAATGGGTGTTACGGTCGTCAGCTTCATCCTCGTTACCCTGGCGGTCATCCTGGCCGGGGCAGCGTCGGTGATCGGCAAGAAGGCCACCACCGAGGATTACCTGCTGGCCAGCCGCTCGGTGCCGCCATGGCTAACGGCACTCTCGACCGTGGCGACGAACAACAGCGGTTTCATGTTCATCGGCATGATCGCGGCCAGCTACCGGCTGGGGATCGAGACGATCTGGATGATGGTCGGCTGGATCATCGGCGACGCGATCGCGTGGTGGCGGCTCTACCCGCGGCTCAGGGCACGCTCCGGGGCCGCCGGGACGATCACCGTCACGGCGATCCTGGCCACAGGGCCGGAGGGGCCGCGCCGCTCGCTCGTGGTGGCCGCGAGCGCGCTGACCTTCGTATTCCTGGGGCTCTATGCCGCCGCCCAGCTCAAGGCGGGCAGCACGGCGCTGCATGCGCTGTTCGACTGGCACCCGGCCACGGGGGTCTGGATCGGGGCGGCGATCGTGATCCTCTATTCCTTCGCCGGGGGCATCCGCGCCGACATCTGGACCGACGCCGCGCAATCAGCGGTGATGCTGGTCTCGATCGCGCTCATCCTGATCGCCGGAGGGATGGAGGTCGGCGGCCCCGTCACGCTGGCCGAAAAACTGCGGGCGCTCGACCCGGCTCTACTGTCGGTATTCCCCGCGGACCTCGCCTTCGGTCCGCTGCTTTTCGTGCTGGGTTTCGTGTTTGCGGGGCTCGGCACGCTGGGCCAGCCGCACCTGATGACCCGGCTCATCGCGATGGACCACACCCGTGGCATCCGCAAGGCGCGGCTGTTCTATTTCGCGTGGTTCGTGCCGTTCTGGATGGCCTGTATCGCCGTGGGCCTTTACGCGCGGGCGGTACTGCCCGACCTGGCCGGACTGCCCGGCACCGATGCCGTGCCCGACCCCACGGAGCTGGCGCTGCCGCTCATGACGATGGAGCTTTTGCCGGAAGTGTTCGTGGGCGTCGCGCTGGCCGGGCTCTTCGCGGCCACCGTGTCGACGGCGGACAGCCAGATCATCCTGTGCTCAGGCGTGATCACGCAGGACATGATGCCCCGCTGGCGTGAAAGCTACCTCGCGTCGAAACTGGCAACCGGCGCGGTTCTGGCCCTTGCACTGGGTATCGCGCTCTACGCGCCGGAAACGGTGTTCGACCTTGTTCTCATCGCGTGGTCAGGGCTCGGGGCGACGCTCGGACCGGTGCTGTTCTTTCGCCTGTTCCGCTGGCCCCTGCCCTCGGGCACGGGGCTTGCGGCCATGGCCGCGGGGCTCGCCGCGGTGACGGCCTGGCACCTGTCGGGGTTTGACGACGACGTGTTCAAGGCCATGCCGGGGATTATCGCGGCATTCCTTGCCTACCATGTCATGCGGCGGCTCAAGGCCCGGCGGGAACCCGGTTAGCCGATGCGGTAATTTGGGCTCTCGCGGGTGATCTGCACGTCGTGCACGTGGCTTTCCTTGAGGCCGGAGCCCGTGATGCGCACGAAATGGCAATCGCGGCGCATCTCCTCGACCGTGGCGCAACCGGTATACCCCATGGCGGCCCTCAGCCCGCCCACGAGCTGGTGCACGACGGTTCCGGCCGATCCCTTGTAGGGCACCTGCCCTTCTATCCCCTCGGGCACGAGCTTGTCGCTGGCGGCATCCTTCTGGAAGTAGCGGTCGGCACTACCGCGGGCCATGGCCCCCATAGAGCCCATCCCGCGATAGGCCTTGAAACTGCGCCCCTGGTAAAGGATCACCTCGCCCGGGCTTTCATCGGTGCCCGCCAGCATCGAGCCCACCATCGCGCAGGAGGCGCCGGCAGCGATCGCCTTGGCGAAATCGCCCGAGAACTTGATGCCGCCATCGGCGATCACGGGCACGTCACCCGCCGCCTCGGCGCAATCCATGATCGCGGTGAGCTGTGGCATGCCGACGCCGGCGACCATCCGCGTGGTGCAGATACTGCCCGGCCCGATGCCGACCTTGATCGCGTCCGCCCCCGCATCGATCAGGGCGCGGGTGGCCTCGGCGGTCGCGACGTTGCCGGCGACGATCTGAACCTCGTTGCTGAGGCTCTTGGCGCGCGTCACGGCCTCGGCAACGCTCTCGGAATGGCCGTGCGCGGTGTCGATCACGATCATGTCGACACCCGCATCGACCAGAGCCTGCGACCGCTCGTACCCGGCGTCGCCCACGGTCGAGGCCGCCGCCACGCGCAGCCGCCCGAGGTGGTCCTTGCAGGCGGTGGGGTTGAGCACCGCCTGCTCGGTATCCTTCAGCGTCAGAAGGCCGGTGAGCCGGCCCTCGCCATCGGTGACCAGCAGCTTTTCGATGCGCCGCGCCTTCATCATCGACTTGGCCTCGTCGAGGTCGGCCGGCTCGCGCAGAATGGCCAGGTTGTCCGAAGTCATCATGACGTGCACGGGCGTGTCATCCGCGGCCGCGAAGCGCATGTCGCGGTTCGTCACGATGCCCACCACGCGGCGTTTCTCGTCGATGACCGGAAAGCCAGTAAAACCGTAGCGCTCGGTCAGCGCCTTGGCATCCGCAAGCGTCTGGTCGGGTGTCAGCGTGACGGGGTTGTAGACGATGCCGCTCTCGAACCGCTTGACGCGGCGCACCTCGCGCGCCTGGTCGGCGGTGTCGAGATTGCGGTGAATCACGCCGATGCCACCGGCCTGCGCCATGCTGATGGCCATCCGCGCCTCGGTCACCGTGTCCATGGCCGAGCTGAGCAAGGGGATATTGAGATCGATCGACTTCGTCGCCCTGGTGCGCGTGTCTGCCGTGTTGGGCAGGACGCTCGACTTGGCGGGTACAAGCAGCACGTCATCGAAGGTCAGCGCCTCACGAATCTGCATCGGGTCTCTCCATGGACAGATTGTTTGGCACGTCCCTATTGCACGGATCGCGCGCAGTTGAAAGGGCCATTCGCGCCTTGCCGTGCGCGGCCAAACGGGTCACCTTCGCACCAGTTCTGACACCAAGGAGACGCGGCATGGCGCAACATGGCTACGCTGGCGGGCGGCTGGACCTGCCGTTCGTTGGAATATCGACCTTCGGCAAGCGCCCCTACGTCCCCGACTGGACGGCGATAGAGGCCGACGCCGCCATACTGGGCGCGCCGTTCGATTGCGGCACGCAGTACCGCCCGGGCGCCCGGTTCGGCCCGCGCGGCGTGCGCGAGGCGTCCACGCTGTTCAGCTTCGGCCATGCCGGCGCCTACGATCACGAGGACGACGTCACCTATCTGGGACCGGAGGTGCGCATCGTCGATCTGGGGGATGCCGATATCGTGCACACCGACACAGCGACAAGCCACGCCAATATCGCCGCGGGGGTTCGCGCGATCCTGGGGGCCGGCGCATTGCCGGTGGTGATCGGGGGCGATCATTCGGTCAACATCCCATGCATCAACGCCTTCGAGGGCCAAGGCGACATCCATATCCTGCAGCTCGACGCGCATCTCGATTTCGTCGACGAACGCCACGGCGTGCGGTTCGGCCACGGCAACCCGATGCGCCGGGCCGCCGAAAAGCCCTACGTGACCGGCCTTACCCAGCTCGGCATCCGCAATGTCAGTTCGACGGCGAAGGAAGGGTACGATGACGCCCGCGCCATGGGGGCCGATATCCTGTCGGTGCGACAGGCACGCAGGCTGGGCCCCGGGCCCACGGCCGCACGCATCCCCGAGGGCGCGCGGGTCTACATCACCATAGACATCGACGCCTTCTGCCCGTCCATCGCGCCGGGGACCGGCACGCCCAGCCATGGCGGGTTCCTGTATTACGAGGTCCTCGAAATCCTGCAGGAGGTGACGCGGCGGCACGAAGTGGCCGGCATCGACCTTGTCGAGGTGGCCCCCGATTACGACCCAACCGGCAGCACCCAGGTCCTTGCCGCGCAGTTGCTGCTGAACCTGTTGGGGTTCGTGTTCCACGCCCGCGGGGCGGCAGCCTAGCGCGATACACCTTGGCAGAGCACCACCATCACCACCATCCCGGCACGGGAGACGCGCGGATGCTCTGGGCGATTGCCGTCAATCTTGGCCTGACGGTCATACAGGTCGGGGGCGGCATCCTTGCCGGCAGCCTCGCCCTGATCGCCGACGCGCTGCACAATTTCTCCGACGCGCTCTCGCTGATCGTCGCCTTCGTGGCACGCCGGATCGCCCGCCGCCCCGCCGATGGCAACATGACGTTCGGCTACGGTCGCGCCGAGATCGCGGCGGCGCTGATCAATTACACGACGCTGATCGTGATGGGGCTCTACCTCGTCTACGAGGCCGTGATGCGCGCGGTCTCTCCTCAACCCGTGGACGGCTGGCTGATCGTGGTTGTCGCGGCCGTGGCGCTGGCTGTGGACGCCATCACGGCGATGCTCACCCACGCAATGTCCAAGTCCAGCGTCAATATCCGCGCCGCGTTCCTGCACAATCTCGCGGATGCGCTCGGCTCGCTCGCGGTGATCGTGGCCGGCACGCTGATCCTGCTCTATGACTGGCGTCTCGTAGACCCGGCGGTCACGTTGCTGATCGCGGGCTACATCCTCTGGCAGGCGCTGAGCGAGATCGGTGCCGTCATCCGCATCCTGATGCTGGGCAGCCCGCCCGACATCGACACCGAGGCCGTGATCGAGCGCCTGCGTCAGGTCGATGGCGTGCAGGACATACACCACGTGCATCTCTGGCAGATGCAGGAAAATCAACCCTCGCTGGACTGCCATATCACCATCCGGGAAGGTCACTGGGCGCGCGCGGACGCCATCAAGGCGCATTGCCGGGACGTGCTGCAGTCTGAGTACGGGATCGCGCACAGCACGCTGGAGATGGAATGCGCGCGGCATGCCTGTCCACGGCCCCGGACGATCGGACATGACGACCCCGCGCCCGGCGGAGGGTGACGGGACGGCTATCGCCGCGGAACGGTTTCGCGATCGGGGACAGGATCATAGCCGCACCGCCCCCACGGGTTGCAGCGCGCGATGCGTTTCACGGCCATCCATCCACCCAGGAGTGCGCCGTGTTTTTCCAGCGCCTCCAGCGCGTACTGGCTGCAGGTGGGTTGATACCGGCAGTGCCAGCCCACCCATGGCGAAAATACCAGCCGATACCCCTTGACCGGCAGTGACAGAAGGCGGGCAAGCGGGCTCATGTCTCGCCGTGCAGCTTTCTCAGCGCATAGCGGAAATCGCGCTTGAGATCCTCGAACGGGCGCTCGGCCGTCTCGGTCCGCCGGCCGATCAGCGCGTAATCCCATCCCGGCCGCCCGTGAACGGGCAGCAACTGGCGCGCCACCTCGCGCAGGCGCCGCTTGGCGCGGTTGCGTGCGACGGCGTTGCCGACCTTGCGGGAACAGGTGAAGCCGACGCGCACGGTTCCGCACCCGTCCGCGCGGTCCCGCCCCTGTACCAGCATCGAGGCTGTGCCTTGGCGGCGGCCACGGTTGAGCGCGAGAAAATCCGCCCGCTTGCGCAGGCGTTCGACATGAAACGACAACTCCGGCAACGCAGTTCCCGGGTCGGTTCCGGGCGTCTCCGGCGGTGACGGAATCATTGGAGGTCCGCGGCGGACGCGGCTCAGGCGCTCAGGGTCTTGCGGCCGCGTGCACGGCGCGCGTTGAGAACCTTGCGGCCGCCCTTGGTTGCCATGCGCGCGCGAAACCCGTGGCGGCGCTTGCGGACCAGGTTCGAGGGTTGGTAGGTGCGTTTCATCGCTGCGGTCTCCGGTCTTGCGGGCCCGACGAAGAGGAATCGCCGCCGGCCCGGGACATGTGTTCGAAGCCCGCTCTATAGTGTCGCCGGCTGGCCAAGTCAAACCCGCGGCATGCGGATTTGCAACAAATCAGGGGGCCGGGGACCGGCAATGTTACAATATTTGCAATAACGGCCCATCCCGGTCATCGCGCCCTCAATTGGCATCACCCCCGCGTGAGGGCACTGGCGTGCCGCCCGCCGCTCGCGCATGTAGGGGGAACCATGAACCGATCAGGCATCCATCATGCAACAGGCAAGCCGAATGGCTGAACGCCCTCTTTTGCGCCACCTGCCCCTCGCCGTCATCCTGACGGTCGCGGTGGCCGGATTCTTCCTCCTCGGCGACTACCTCAGCTTCGAGACGCTGCGCGCCAACCGCGAGTCTTTGCTTGCGTTCCGCGACGCCAATTTCGCGGGCCTCGCCATCGTCTTTCTCGGCGCCTATTTCGTCATCGTGGCGTTCTCGCTGCCCGGCGCGGCGGTGGCGTCGGTCACGGGCGGTTTCCTGTTCGGGCTGGGCGTTGGCACGCTGTTCAACGTGCTCGCCGCCTCGCTCGGGGCGGTCGTGATCTTCCTTGCCGCGCGCCATGGCCTTGGCTGGATGCTCGCCGCCCGGCTGGACGCCTCGGACGGCACGCTCAGGCGCATTCGCGAGGGGCTGCGGCAGCATGAAATCAGCGTGCTGCTGCTGATGCGGCTGGTGCCGGCGGTGCCCTTCTTCGTGGCCAACCTGATGCCGGCCCTCGTGGGGGTGCGGCTGGTGAATTTCGCCTGGACCACCGTGCTGGGCATCGTTCCCGGGGCTGTCGTCTACACCTGGATCGGTGTCGGCCTCGGAGAGGTTTTCGATCGCGGCGAGAGCCCGGACCTGTCGCTGCTGTGGGAGCCACAGGTCATCGGTCCGATCCTCGGGCTCTGCGTGCTGGCCGCGCTGCCCATCGTCATCAAGACGCTGCGCGGGCGCAAAGACATATGACGGCTGAGCGCATCACGACCGATCTGCTGGTCATCGGCGCGGGGTCCGGCGGGCTGTCAGCCGCGGCCGGGGCCGTGCAGATGGGCGCGCGTGTCGTCCTGCTGGAGGGCGGCGCCATGGGCGGGGATTGCCTCAACCACGGCTGCATCCCCTCCAAGGCGCTCATTGCCAGCGGCGCCGCCGCACACGCACAGGCCCACAGCGCGGTCTTCGGCGTCGCCGACGCCGCCGCCAAGGTGGATTACGCCGCCGCAAAGGACCACGTGGCCGAAGTGATCGCCCGGATCGCGCCGCATGACAGCGTGGAACGGTTCGAGAGACTGGGCGTCCGGGTCATCAGGGAATACGGCACCTTCATCTCGCCAACCGAGGTGCGTGCCGGCGACAAGGTCATCCGCGCCCGCCGAAGCGTGATCGCCACGGGCTCCGCACCGCTGGTGCCGCCCATCCCGGGTTTGGAGACCGTGCCCTACCACACCAACGAGACGATCTTCGCGCTGCGCGAGCGGCCGGCGCATCTGTTGATCGTCGGCGGCGGGCCGGTCGGGATGGAAATGGCGCAGGCCCACGCCCGCCTGGGAAGCCATGTCACCGTGATCGAGGGTGATCGCGCGCTTGGCCGTGATGATCCGGAAATGGCCGCGACCGTCTGTGACAGCCTGCGCGCCGAGGGCGTGGAGATCGCGCAGCGCGCGGTCGCCGCGCAGATCCGCGCAACGGATGGCGGCGTCGAGGTGCAGGCCGAGGATGGGCGCCGCTTCGGGGGCACGCACCTGCTGGTTGCGGTGGGGCGGCGCCCCAACACCGGGCGGCTCGACCTCGAGGCGGCGGGGATAGAGGCCACATCGGCGGGCATCCGCGTCGATGCGGGGCTGAGGACCACCAACCGCCGGGTCTATGCCATCGGGGACGTCACCGGGCAAATGCCGTTCACGCACGTGGCCGGATACCACGCGAGCGTGATCCTGCGCTCGGCGCTGTTCGGTCTGCCAGCGAAGGCGGCGACCGCGCATCTGCCCCGCGCCACGTATACCGACCCCGAGCTCGCGCAGATCGGCCTGACCGAACAGGAGGCACGCCGCCGTTTCGGTGACCGTGTGGAGGTCGCGCGCGCAGATTATGCCGGGAACGACCGTGCCGTCGCGCAGCGCGACACGCGTGGCGGCATCAAGCTGATGGTCGTGCGCGGACGCCCCGTGGGCGTCTCTATCGTCGGGCCGCACGCGGCCGAACAGGCCGGGCTGTGGTCACTGGCCATCGCCAACCGGATGAAGATGGGACAGATCGCCGCGATGGTTGCCCCCTACCCCACCCTGAGCGAGATCAACAAACGCGCCGCCGGGGCCTATTTCTCGCCCCGGCTGTTTGATAAACCTCTGATAAAGACGGTTGTGGGGCTGGTGCAGCGCTGGCTCCCCTGAAGCGGGCGGCAAATGACGTTTCTCAAATCCCTTTCCGGACGCTTTCTCGTGCTGACGGTGGCGTTCGTGATGTTGGCCGAGGTGCTAATCTTCGTGCCCTCGGTCGCGCGTTTCCGCGAGGATTTCCTGCAGGCGCGGCTGGAGCGGGCGCAGATCGCCTCGCTCGCGCTGCTGGCCGAGGAGGACATCGGCGCGGACCTGCAGGAGGAGCTGCTGGCCAACGCGGGCGTCTACAACGTGGTGCTCCGGCGCGATGCGGCGCGGCAACTGGTTCTCAGCTCGCCCATACCCGAACCCGTCTCGGCCACCTTCGACTTGCGCGGCGCCTCTGCCTACGAGCTGATCCTCGACGCGCTGAAATGCCTTGTCGATCCCGAGCCACAAGTGATCCGGGTGATCGGGGAGCCCTCGCAGATGGCCGGCCTGCTGATCGAGGTGACGCTGGATTCCGAACCGCTCCGCCACGCCCTGCTGGATTACGGCCTGCGCATCCTGCTCCTCTCGGCCGTGATATCCGTCATCACCGCCGGCCTGCTGTTCATCGCGGTCCAGGCGCTGATCGTGCGGCCGATCCGGCGGGTTGTCGGGCACATGCAGTCCTATGCCGCGGCGCCCGAGGACAGCCGCCGGGTCATTCGCCCCAACTCGACGGTGACGGAGGTGCGCGAGGCCGAGGAGACGCTGCAATCGCTCCAGACGCAACTGACCGGCGCGCTGAAACAGCGCGAGCGGCTGGCCCAGCTTGGCGGCGCGGTCGCCAAGGTCAGCCACGACCTGCGCAACATTCTCAGCTCGGCCCAGCTCTTCACCGACAGGCTGGAGATGAGCGACGACCCGCAGGTCAAGCGGATGGCGCCCAAGCTGGTGAACTCGATCTCCCGCGCCGTGCATCTGAGCGAATCAACCCTTGCCTACGGCCGCGCCGAAGAGCCGGAACCCGAATTCGAGGATATCCACCTGCCGGATCTGGTCGCCGACGTGGTGGAGACCGAACGCCTCGCCGCGGAGGGGAGCGGCCTGACCTTCTCCGAGGACATCCCGGCAGGTCTCGTCGTCCGCGCCGACCCGGACCAGTTGCATCGGGTGCTGTCCAACCTCGTGCGCAACGCGCGACAGGCCTTGAGCGACACCGGGCGGGCGGGCCAAATCGGGGTAAGCGCGCAGACAACGCGGGAGGGGGTCATGATACACGTCTCCGACACCGGCCCCGGCCTGCCGCAGAAGGCGCGCGAACATCTGTTCCAGCCGTTCCACGGCGGGGCCTCCAAGGGGGGCACGGGCCTTGGCCTTTCGATCGCGCAGGAACTCGTGCGCGGCCATGGCGGCTCTCTCACGCTGGAGCGCAGCGACGAGACCGGCACGCACTTCGTGATCCGGCTGCCCGGCGAGTCGTCAGGGAGTAGCTGACTATTTTGAACCGCCCCCCTTGCATCCCCTTTCCTCAGCGTCTAAACGCTCGATCCCACGGACCGATAGCTCAGCTGGATAGAGCACTTGACTACGAATCAAGGGGTCGGGGGTTCGAATCCTCCTCGGTCCGCCACTTGATCCCGACAACCCGGATTTTCGAACACGCCGCTGATTTGACTGTTTTCGGCGTTGGCACCTTACGCATTCCCCAACAGGCTGTCGCATTCCCGTCGGCTGAGGTTTCCATCGAACCGTTTCGAAACCTTTTCCAGTCGCAGGAAATGCACCCGCAAAACCGGGAGTGTCATGTCCCAGGAAACTGAGCTCTTCACCCCGCTCGCGCTGCCCAACGGCACGTATTTGAAGAACCGCATCGTGAAATCCGCCATGTCCGACTCGCTGGGCGACGGGCGCGGCAACCCGACCGGGACACAGATACGTCTTTACGAAAGATGGGCGCAGGGCGGTGCCGCGGCCTCGATCATCGGCGAAGTCCAGGGCGATCCCCGTTTCGCCGAGAAACCCGGCAACCTCGTGCTGCACGATGGTTGTGACCGCGAGGCGTTCCGCGCCCTGGCCCGTCGCGGCGGCGCCGAAGACGCCGGTATTTGGTGTCAGCTTGGTCACGCGGGCGCGCTGACGCCTCCGGGGATCGGGACACCGAAGGGCCCGAGTGCCATCGACCTGCCCGAGCTGCGCGTGGCCGCGCTCACCCTGGCCGAGATCCGGGCGTTGCCCGACCAGTTCGCGAAAACCGCGATGCAGGCCGAAAGCCTCGGGTTCTCCGGGGTCCAGGTCCACGCCGCGCACGGTTTCCTCCTGAGCCAGTTCCTGTCGCCTCTCTTCAACCGGCGAACGGATGCCTATGGCGGGGACATCGGCAACCGGATGAAGCTGCTTCTCGAGGTCGTCGAGGCGGTGCGTGGTTCGGTGTCCACCTCTTTCGTCGTGGCGCTCAAGCTGAATTCCAGCGATCAGCTCGAGGGGGGACTCGAACCCTCGGAAGCCTTGGCGGTCATCGAGGCGCTGGATCGGCGTGGTCTGGACCTGATCGATATCAGTGGCGGGACGTATTTCCCGGGGGCGCCGTCAAGCTCGGACCGTGCATCGACAGGGCCGTATTTCCTCGACTTCGCGGCCGGGGCACGCCGCGCGACCGGCACACCGCTGATGGCGACAGGCGGCTTCAAGCGGCGCGAGGATGCCGAGGCCGCCCTGTCCAGCGGTGTCGTCGACGTGGTCGGACTTGCCCGCGCCCTCGTGCTGGACCCCGACCTGCCCCGCCATTGGCAGGCCGCGGGCCCGGACCCGACCTTTCCGCGCTTCGAGGCGGCGCCGGCCGGCGGGGTCACGGCATGGTTCACCATGCGGCTCAACGACCTCGGAGAGGATCGCGAGGGCCAGGCGGAATTGGATGCCTCGGCAGCGCTTGAGGCGTATGACGCGCGCGACAGGCAGCGTGTCCCGCTCTGGAACGATGCATTCCGTGAAAAACCGTGAGGCCGCGGGGCATGGCCCCAACGGCGTTCAAATCGGCGCCAACGTGGTTTCTGGTTCAACGGCTCACCGCGCTCACACCGCACCGCGTCACGACGCCTCGAAACAGCCGCCACCTCGAAGAGGAGACGTGCAAGCCTGCTGTCACGGCCCTCAGCGCGGCACGCCCATGCGCGGCGAAACCCTTTGAAAACAGAAGCAACTCCGCCTCTGGTGAACGGTCTGGACGGGTTCGAAAGGATGATAGTGGCGGAGGGGACGCGACCGGGAGCGAGCGTTCTCCAAGTCAAGCCATTGAAAGAACTACACACAGCCCTCTGCCAATCTGCCATGGTCGTGGACCTGGCTCGACCGACATCTTGGATTCAGCCGACGACGATCCGCGAGGCAAACGGCTCAGAGAACCCGCTCGGAGCCCACCAGGCTGGCTCGAGTTTTCGCCGGCCGCGCGGCCGCGCATCGGCTGCGTTCATTCGGAGCGTGTCGGAGGTCGGGTCACTCTGGCACGCCCAAACTTCATCGCGCGTTCTTGTCGTTCGGACGACAAGCTCCACGACCATGACCTGTGGCAGCAGTTCCAAGGCCGTCCCGCCTAGAGAGATGAGCGTGCGAGTTCCCGCCTATTCAGAGCTCTCGAACATCAACTGTGACATCCATTGAAAGCAGATCGATGGCTCTACCGTGGAAACTGCCGGTCACCGGAGCAACTTGCTGGATCCTCCTCGCGACGGCGACGGGAATGAGATTGGTGGACCCGATCGATCTGTTGGTGGGGTCGAACGGAATCCAGCCCGCGCCGGGGACGAACACCTCGACCCAGGCGTGCGTGGAACCGGTGTCCACCGATCCGACCTGATCTCCGGAGGGATTGAACAGATATCCAGACACAAGCCTGGCCCCGAAGCCAAGCGTTCGAACGGCTTCCGCGAACAGAACGGCGAAGTCCCGGCAGGATCCCCATGCCCTGTCGAGGGTCTCCAGCGGCCCCTGCGTGCCCTCGGTCTCCCGGGTCCGGTAGGAAATCCCGGCCGTGACGCCGTTGCTGATGTCCTTCAGCAGGGAGAGCGTATCCGTTGGCCGTGCCATGACAAACTGTTCAACCCAATTCGACAGCCGGCCGGTTTCGTCCGCATATTGCGGCATCGCCAGATCACCGAGGTCGGTCCAATCGTCGGGTGCATACACGAATGGATATGAGGCCGCGGCGGCGGCAATCGGAAAAACTGGCCAGACGGGGGCGCGCAGTTTCACGCGCGCGCGAGACCGGATCGAAAGCCTCGTCGTGTTGGTGTCGAACTGTGCCGTCGCGACCGCATTGCCGGTAACGTCGTGTGACCAGTCGCTGCGGGCTTCAGGACTGATCTCGAGGTCGAAGGACGTCAGGATGAGATCCCGGGTATCCCGCGGACGGAGCATCAGTCTGTGCGGTCCGAGAGCGACTTCGGTTCCGTATTGGTATTTTGTCGTGTGAGTAATCGTGACGGATGGCATGGGTGCGACCTATGACGAACGGCCGCCCGAGCGCCGCCGGCCCTGTCCGCTGCCTTCGTGAATTGCCGAGCGCCAGACGGCCGATCTCTTGCAACGGGAACATATCCGTTCGCTGAACCCTTCGCTCCAGAAGGTCGACCTGCATCTCAGGCAGGCCCGCTCGGCGGCGACGTCGGCCAACGCTTTGATTGTCCCGAAATCGGTCTCCGCTGGTTTGATCGTCATTTCCGCTCCTCGCGCTTTTTCTATCGCTCCATGTCGCCAATGGCACGCTTGATGAGTTTCTGAATGCGTTCATCGCCAGCCTCAGGCGTCATCGCGTAGCGGTCGAGAAGGAAGCGCCACTTTTTCAGGACTTCGGCCCATGTCCGCGCCGGCTCCGCCAGTATCTGATCTTCGAGGCTTTCAAGGTGGAGTTGCTGCGGGAGTGCAAATGGTGGCTGGCTGTTCGCAGGGCGCCGTCGCATTTCCGACGCACGCTGTCCGGCAACGGACCTGCGGCCGTTGAGATCGATCGGCTCATCGGTCATTCGAAGCCTCGACAATGCCATCGAGCGAAGCTCTCGTCTGGAAGGAGCGACGTATGTGCAAGAACGGAGTCACTCTCCGATGCCCGGGCGCGCGCTTCCGGAGCGTGGGTTGGCATCGCTGGCATGCCTCCCACAATGGGATTCTCCCGTCTTGGACGGGTCGTCTTGCTCTGCCTGCCTTTTGTCGGCCTGGGGAGAGTAGAGGGCGCGAAGGTCCTGCTCGGCCACGCCGTCGGCCTGCATGACAAGTCGGATCATCGGATCGGCCAGCATCTCCTCGAGGAGGAAATCCGTCAGCGCCTTGCCGGTCAGCTTGTCCTTGGCAACGGCATGCTCCAGGTCGGCGAGCGGCACGGTCAGCGTTCGGCTGAGTCCGGGATGCGAGGCGCGCGGATGGAGGTGCACGAGCACGGACGACGTCCATGTGCCCGGTTCGATCCAGTCCACGGGCTCGAGCAGCTGGGTCTCGATCTCGTACTCGCCCGGCGGAAGGGTCTCGTTGAAGCTCGGAAGCTGAAACGGTCGCAGGAATACGGCGGTCGTCTTGATCGAATTGGTCATCTCGGTTCTCCAGAATGGTGACTTGGGATGCCATGACGGGAACACCGGCAGAGCGGCCGGCCTCGCGAGCCGACGACGAAGGAACACACCCGTCCTGCGATGGGGCGCTACCGGTTCAATTCCGAGACACAGGCGCCGTCTCGGCTGGGTCATGTCTTGCGTCCCATGTCCAGACGTCGAACTGCGTCAGGGTACTCGGCCCGAAAGTCTGGGCCAGCGGCACATCGGCTGCATCCCGGCCTCGGGCGATCAGGATCCGTCCCATGCGCCTCGAGTTGTTGCGCGGATCGAAAACCCACCAACCGCCATCGAGAAAGACCTCCATCCAGGCCGCGAAGTCGTGCGGGGCGTGGGGCTCGGGTTCGCCGAACTCGCTCAGGTAGCCGGTGCAATAGCGGGCGGGGATGTTCATGCAGCGGCACAAGGCGATCGCGAGATGGGCAAAGTCACGGCACACCCCCTGCCGCCCGACCAGCGTTTGAGAGGCCGTGCGCGTCGCGCTGGCCTCCATGTAGTCGAATGAGACCGCGGAGTGCACGAAATCGCAGATCGCCTGCACGCGCGCCCAGCCCGGCGGCGTGGTCTCGAAACGGCGCCATGCCTCTTCCGACAGAAGATCCGTGTCGCAGTAGCGACTGCCGAGAAGATAGACCAGCGTCTCGAAGGGCAGATCCTGGACAGCCGCTTGCGTGGCGTCGGGCGCGACCGGATCGGGCAATCCGCAATCGCGGAAGATTCCGTCGGTGGACAACGTGAAATCGCCGGCCGGCGCAACCATCCGCGTGCACCAGTTTCCGAACCCGTCGCGATAGCTATCGAGCGGCACACTGGGCGAGGTCACCAGATAATCGGCGCGCTCCGGGTCGCCGAAGCGCGAGTAGTGCACGTTCAGCATGGCGATGAGTGGCGTCGTTTGTGTCAGCCGGTACTTCAGCCGGCATCCGATCCGCATCCGGATGCCGGGGATGTCGCCGTGGTCCGATCGGGGCGCTCTATCGTCCAAGAACGCACTCCCCATCCGCAAGTCGATAACCGCGATCGCAGCTCCAACGGTTTCCTAATCGACCGAGATGTGCGTTCGCCGGAAGGTCGATCTCGACACAGGCGGTGTCGACGGTCTCAAATCCCCGCTCACAGCGCCATCCCGGCCCGTAGGGCGCCGTGTCCAGAAAGGCGTTCGCCGGAAGCGTGATGGGATCGCAACGGCCATCGATCTCAAAGAAGCCCCTCTCGCAAGCCCATTCGTCACCGTAGTCCGCATTGGTGAGATAGCCGTTCTCGGGAACGGCAATCGGAACGCAGGTGCCGGACCTGGCGGTGAAACCGCGTTCGCAGGTCCATCCGGAGCCCGAGGTATCGTCGGAAAGATAGGCGTTGTCTGGCAGCACGATGGGAACGCAGGTCTCGCGATCTTGCCGGTACCCACGATCGCACTGCCAGTCGTAGCCGGACGATCGCAGGAAGGCATTCTCGGGCACCGGGATCGCCTCACAGAACGTTCCTCCCGTTTCCTCGTACCCGCGACGACAAGCCCAGCCCGAGCCGTAGGACCGGCCGGATGCATAGGCATTCTCGGGGATCTCGAGAGCCAGGCATTCGGCGCCCTCCACCCGATAGCCGAGATCGCAGTCCCAGCCTCCGCCATAGCTGCGCGACTGAGCGTTCTGTGGCAACGGCCCGGTGCCGTCCTGCGCAAGGACGGGGAAGGCCATGGACGCGATCACACCGGCAGCGACCGTTATCCTCGCGATCAGCCTTGCAAGCGGGCGCCTTGTTGGTACCTCTTTCTGCCTCATCGGCATTTCCTTTGCGGACCGGAGTCCGTCGGTCGCCGTCCGTGTCTTTGATAGCCCAAGCGTGAGCGTACCTGTGACCCGTCGGGTGGGCGCCAATGGTGGCGAGAAGCCGATGGAATCTGGTCCCGGCGGCATGCCTTCGTTCTCGGCTACCTCGATCGGGAATTCCCGCGGGAGTGTTGGGCGGGTGCTATCGGTCATCGCAATGACAGCTTGTGCAAGGCCGCGGCCGCAAGCGCATGTTCCTTCTGGTGGTAGTCGCCGCGAAACTTGCCGTCGACCCGCACCTCCCAGATGCCGTTTCTTTCGCGTACCTCGACACCACCGCGCTGCGTTGGCCGGTTCATGGAAGAACCTTTTCCTCCACTGCTCTTCGGCGGCACCGCTTGCTTGTCAGTCACGTCCGGCTCCTTTGCCTTGGGCGCGCGCGCTTCTCCAAGGAGCATAACGGCGCGAATGAATTCTTCCGCGTAGTCGTCGGTTTCTCGATGATCGTGTTCGTGCCGGGCCATCCGCATCGGTTCGACGAACCGTTCTCGAAGGTGGTCGATGAACCGCGGCTCGGTGCGGGCCATGTACGCGATCAAGGCCTGCAAGACCCGTTCATGTGCGAGCACCCGCCGTTCGAGATCGGTCGTCTCTGCGGGTGTCGTGGAAAGATTTTCGACTGATGTCACTGATGTTCCTCCATCGCGACGAGGGGAGCGACCCTGGCCGTCGCAAGTTCGAATGCCGGCGGGCCAAAGTCAGCTGGTCACGATCCAGCTCGCAACCATCCATCTACCAGGCGGGCCGACATCGCGTGCTGCCGCAGGTTAGGGTCGTGAAAACTCAAACGGCTCGTCTCGCTCGAACGCAGCGGAAGCCGGCCTCGGCGGTTTGATCGCCATGAATGGTCTCGAGCCTTCCCTAAAAGCAATCCTTTGCCACGGGGCGGACGGGTGGGAGAAGGCGCGTACTGTGAACGCGATCGAAGGTCATTGTGCACCCTGCTTGCCGATCGCCCAGATTATCACGAGCGCAGAGAGTGAAAGGAGAAGAATTGCGGCCGCCTCGATCAGAATGTTTTCCGGCGCCATTTCCTTGCCCTGCAGCACGACCAGACGACCGACCGCGGTGATGGCGATGAATATCGGATAGACAAAGACGGAGTTGCGCCGCGCATAGTAGACCGACACCATGCCAATCACCTCCAGATACAGAAACATCAGGAGGATATCGGCCAGCAGAATGGTTCCGAGCCGATAGATGGCCAGGATCTCGAAGACAACAGCGAGAAGTGTCATCGCCACGATAACCACAAGCAACAACCGCTCGATCATATGGAACAGACCGAGAGCAAATCGCCGTTCACCGCGCCCCGCCCCGGTATCTCCATGTCGGTCATCGGCCTTGTCCGTCTCCGCCACGGATGGACTGTCGAGGTGGCCCTTACCCATGATGACGAACTCCAGCCATGAACCTACTGGCCGGGTTCGTCATCTGTCCGGGCAACGATCGGCGCCGCGGCTTCTGTCTGGGGTCGGTCTTTGTGTGTTGACGCTATACCGCCATCGCCCGGGACCGCGGGAGGGTCGCCAACGGGGTCTGCCTCTACCTGCATTCCGCGAAGGAATCTGAACAGGTCGCTGTCCGTCGTCAGGACGAGCGTCGTGTCGTCGGAAATCATGTCGCCATAGGCCTGCATGGTGCGGGTGAAGTCGAAGAATTCGACCGAAACGGCATCGACATTGTAAGCGCCAGCATAGATGTCCGCCGCGGCGGCGTCAGCGGCGCCGCGGATTTCCTCGACGGCGCGATAGGCTTCGGACTGGATCTTGTTGAGATCCCGCACCCTGTTGCCTTGAATACGGGCCGCTTCGCCGTTGCCTTCGGACAGGAAGCGTTCGGCGATCTGTCGCCGCTCCGAGATCATGCGGTCATAAATCTTGGGCCGCACGCTCTCGTTGTAGTTTATGCGCTTGAAACGAATGTCGAGAAGCTCGATCCCGAAGACCCGCACCTTCTCGGCCGCCGCCGCGAAGATCTGCTCTTCGACCAGCGCCCGCCCCTTGGTGATGGGAACGAGCGCGCCGATATCCTGCGCAAGCTCCTGATCCGTCAGAAGATTGTCGCGCAGTGGCGTCCGCCCCTTGGTCGTCCGAATGATCTCGATAAGTTCGTGCTTCGCGACGGCATTCCGCGTCTCGCTGCCGAGGATATCGTCGAGGCGCGACTGCGCGCTGCGCTCGTCGCGCAGGCGCAGGAAGTATTGCAGCGGGTCGGTGATCTGCCACCGCGCGAACAGATCGACGGAGATGTAGAGCTTGTCCTTGGTCGGCATGTCCGACGGCGAGCCATCCCACTCCAGGACCCGGCGATCGATCCGGTTGACCTCCTGAACGAAGGGGAATTTCACCTTGAGGCCCGCCTCGGTGATGGGCGGGCCCACGGGCTTGCCGAACTGGGTGATGATGGCCTGCTCCACTTCGCCGACCGTATAGACGGCGGAGGACGCCGTGACGACGCCGGCCAGGGCGATCCCCGCGGCAATGAACGAAATGGTCTTCACGGGGTCTCTCCTGTTTGTCGATCAAGGTTCAACAGCGGCAGGATGCTTGCCGTGGACCCGTCGACGATGATCTTGGAACCGATGCCCGGCAGAACATCCTGCAGGGTTTCGATGTAAATCCGGCGCCGCGTCACCTGGGGAGCCTGACGATATTCCGTCAGAAGCGCCGTGAAGCGGGCGGCGTCGCCCTCAGCCTCGTTGATCCGCCTCAGGCGGTACCCGTCGGCTTCTCGGATGCGCTGGTCCTTTTCGCCCTTGGCCAGAGGAATGACCCGGTTGTATTCGCGGCGGGCCTCGTTGATGATCCGCTCCTTTTCCTGCTGTGCCTGGTTGACCTCATTGAACGAGGCCTGAACGGGCTGGGGCGGGTTGATGTTCTTCAGCTGCACCTGGTCGATGCTGATGCCCATTGCATATTTGGTCGCCAGAGCCTGCATCTTCAGAAGCGCCTCGCTTTCGATCTCCTGCCGGCCGACGGTGATCACCTCGTCGACCGTGCGGTCCCCCACAACCTCGCGCATGACGGATTCCGAAACGTAACGGAGCGTCGCGCTCGGCTCGCGCACCTCGAAGAGGAACTTCCGGGGCTCGGAAATCCGGTACTGCACCACCCATTCGACGAGCGCTGCGTTGAGGTCTCCCGTCACCATCTCGGTCTCGCGGCGACCGTCCGTAGGGCTCTGATAGGGGTCTGTCGCGCCCGGCGTCGTGAAGCCGAACTCCTGTTTCAGCTGGCGCTTGACCGGCACCAGCGTTGTCGCGTCGACCCCGAACGGGATCTTGAAGTGCAGCCCCGGGGGAACCTCGGCCGCGTATTTCCCGAACCGTTGGACAATTGCAACGGAGTCGCTGGGCACCGTGTACCAGGAGGACCACGCCCCAAACGCCGCAAGCGCAATGACAGCCCCGATCGCCAGACGCCTCACCGGCGGCGGGCCGTCCGGCAAGATACCGTGCAGCCGATCCCGGCCCTTTCGAAGAATTGCGTCAACCTCAGGGGGCGCACGGGTCTGCCTGTTTTTCCATGGTCCACGGTCTCCAGATCCATTCTCATCAGACGGCATTGAAATGTCCTCGCTTGGATTTTGCGTTTGGTGTGTGTCGCGCGCGTTTCACGGCGTAACGCGTTTTGCGCCATCACTCGGTCGGCTCTGACCGGCATGCCCTCAGAGGTCGAGTTCCTTCAGGCAGGCTTCCGCTATGTCCCGGTCCGGGGCATCAGTACCCGGCATGGTTGCCCAACCAGCCTCCATAAGGGCGTTTCGCCTCTGATAGGTCGACGCGGCCCGGATCGTTGCCAGCTTGTCCGCCCGCGCCGGGTCGGACCGAGCCATGTCGAGGCAGACCGGCACCATGGAAGCGACGACATTGTCTCGGGACATCGCCATCGCCCTGTCGTTCGAGGTGCCACCGGTCACCCAGCCGCCCCATGTGAATCCGACAACGCCGACGAAGACAGCGCCGATCAGTGCGCCATAGATGCCGGGTTTGAGCCATTCGGGAGTGTTCATGTTCTATCCTCCTGCGGGGAAAGCGCCGCTTCGCTGTGAGTGTTTGTCTTGGTCGTGGCCGCGTCTCGTCGCAGCGCCTCCTCGAGGTCGCTGTCCGAGATCGCGTGCGACTCGCTCCGTCCGGCATGGCTGCCCCGGCCGCGCACGGTCAGGCTGGTCGCCGTGCGTCTCCAGCCCTCGAAGCTGAGCCCCTGCAGGAGTTCTTCCTCGACGACGACCTCGTAGGTGCCGGCGGGCAGTTCGCCCGGGTAACCCGAGAGGGCGAACGGGGCGGAGAAGGTGACCGTCGATCTGGTCGAGCGCGTGGTCATGCAGGGCCTCCAGGATGTTGGCAGAGCCGTCGTTCATCGCCATGACCGGGACGCCGTTTTGGCGCCGGGATGGTCGAACGGATGGCCTCTTGTAGGCGAGAGCCGCTCGACGGGTGCTGACGCAGGTTAGTCCGGGGCCAGCGCGCTCTGCGTCGGCGCGCGGGGGTGGCGAACGGCCGGGCTGACCTGTGTAAGTGCGCGTGGGCCGACGCGTGCGTAGAATGGCTGAAATGGCTGCACGAATGCGTCTGCGTTCGTTGTGCCGTGAACGGCGAGCCGGTCGCCCCCCTTCCATCGAGGAGCACGATCACGATGTCCGAACCACTTGTTCTCAACCCCCACCCCCCCGAACTCGAGCCTTTCCTTTACGCGTTCGTCGGCGAGGACCCCCGCGGAAGCCCGGTTACGGTTCTCTCGGCACTTGCGCGATTGAACCTCGACCCCTGGGCGGAGGCGGCAGACCTCGCCGCGCTTGGCCGGGAGGCGGCGGCGACCCGTTTCGGCGCGCTGCTGTCGCGCGTGCGCGACGTGCCGGCTCTCGAAAAGGCGCATGGCCCGGTGGGGCGGGAACTGGCCCATCTTCTTCCCGACCGCTCGGCGCGTCCCGGCAGGGCCGGTCCTGCGTCGGCAAAGGGGGCTCCGCTTGCGCCGGGTTTGGTCTGGGCGATCGCTGCCGCACTTCTTCTCGCGGCGCAGATGTTCTTCGGCGGATCGTCGGGGACAGGCGAATGACACCCGCAGCGCCCGCCACGCCCGATGGAAAGACGGCGCCGGAGGATGCCGCTACCCTCTGGGATCTCGAGGAACGGTTCTGGACCGGCGGTGCCGACAGCGCGCGCCGGATGACAGCGCGGGGCGCGGTCTTCGTCTTTCCCTATCCTGCCGGCATCCTTCAGGGCGATGCGATCTGGCGCGAGAAGGACGTCGCCCAGCGGTGGCGCTCCGTCGAGATGAGCGAGCGCTACCTCACGCGCGAGGGCGAGATTGCCGCTCTCGCCTATCGCGTGTCCGCCGAGCGGGCGGGCGAGCCCATCCACGAGGCGGTCTGCACCTCGACCTATCTGAGGGACGACGGCAAGTGGCTGCGCCTGACCCACCAGCAGACGCCGGCCCGGTAGGCCGGGAGGCGCGGGGCCCCCTATCGCAGCGGAGCGCCCCGCGCTGCCCGGGCTCGACTCGATCCTCACACCCGGCCGACGGCTTCGCCCGAAGATCGCCCGCCTGATTTCTGCGAGGCCGGGTGATCGGCGACACTGGGACGGTCTCAGCCACTGAAGCCGATATCGCCGACCCCGCTGAGAAGCCCGAAGCCGCGCAGCAGCCAGAGGATGACCACGATCACCACCGCCACGTTCAGGATCTGCTTTATCCTGCGGTCCATCGGGACATAGGTGTTGATCGCCCACAGCAAGACGCCGACGACGACAAGGGTGACGACCAGATTGATGAGAGACATTGAATCGGGTTTCCTGTGCTCGCGTCACGCCGGGCGGGTGATGCCCCGGCGACGGTCGGTCAGCGGCCCGACCTCGCCGGGACCGCCGCTCAGTGATCAAACGCGCAACACCGGCTATGAAGAGGTCGGTGCGCGCCCGTTTCTACCCCATATGTTTCAGGATGTTATCGGTCGCGACGCAAAGTCCATGAATCGGGGAGCGCAGCGCCCGAGCGGTCCGCGGCGTCCATCCACGTCCGGGTCTCATCGCTGTCCCAGGCGTTGTCCTGGTTCTCGTCGAACATTTTCCACTTGCCGGCAGCGAACTCCTCGCGGCTCAGTGTGCCGTCGCTGTTGGCGTCCCACGTGTTGTACACCATGTCGCGCTTCTCTCCGGCCATGTACTCTTCGGCGGAGATTGTTCCGTTGCCGTCGGTGTCCCACGGAATGCCGCCTTCGCTTGCCATAGCCGAACCGGCGGCAAGAAGTGCGGCGGTGCTGATGATCCAGGTTTTCATCGAGATTTTCCTTTGTCCAGTGTCCAGGCCGGAATCCGGCCTTGGCGCTTTTTTAACCTGGGTCATCTCGTGCGGCGCTGATACATATTAGCCTGGATCGAATTAAGATTGTGAGGGGGCATACATCCGTTCTGCTCAAGCCGCTTCTGCGGGGGATTCACCCAGGCTGTCCATGAAATGAAAATCCCGATAACTCCCGATCAGATGGCGGCCGCCGAAGAGACGGACCAGGAATTCCACGTGGCAAACCTCGCGCTTGCATGACACCATCGACCTGACAGGGACCATCGTGCCGCGCCGGTGGCGTTTGTCACTTCAGAAGCGGCCCGATCTGATCCAGGTAGGATGGATCAAACTCCGCAAGTTCGGCAAGCCGGTGATGGTCATGGAACGTGACGCGCCCGTCCCGGACAGTGACCAGCCCATTCTCGCGAAGCTGCCGCAGGACGCGGTTCACGTGGACCGCGCTCAGGCCCAAGGCGTCGGCAAGGTGATACTGCGTCAGCGGGCAGTCGTATCCTTGCTTGTTTCCCATGCCGACCAGCGCAAGCCGCGACCCCAGCTCCAGCAGGAAATGCGCCATGCGGGCTTCGGCGTCACGCCGCCCGATGCTGACGAGATGCTCCACGACCATCGCCTCATCCCGCGACGCGGCCCAGAGAATGGCCGTCGCCAGGCGAGGCGTCTCGGCAAGCGCTTCGAGAAGGTCGCTCGCCATAACTTCGGCAGCCTCGATGTCCCCGACGGGCTCGAAGCTGTGGTCCGAGGTGCGCAGGAGAACGCTGCGCAACCCGAGAAAATCTCCGGGGATCTGAAAATCGACGATCTGGCGCGTCCCGTCGGCCTGGATCTTGTAAGAGCAGACCCACCCTGCCGAGAGGATGAAGGCCGCCTGCCCGGACTGCCCCTGATGCACCATGTCCCGCCCGGCGGCGAAGGTCCGGCGGCGCTGGTGCAGGCGCTCCAGCACCGCGAGTTCGGCCTCAGACAAGGCGACGAAAGTCGAGAGTTTGCGCGTAAGCGGGCTGTTTGCCGCGGTGGTCATGGGCCCTTCTCCTGATCGCTATCCCCGATAACTGACATATTCGGAAATTCTGGTTAGGTGACTGCTCTGGATCAGCCCAGCATAGCTCATTTCCTGTCACAACATATACATCAACCAGGATTCGACCGACCCGACGGCCGTTTCGCCTCAAGGCTCAAGGAGTCTCAACGATGCCCGTTCAAACAGATCATGCCGGTATGGCTGCCCTCTCGATCTGCGAGGCGCTGCTGCTTGCCATGAACGATCACAAGCTGCTGCCCGAGAGCGAGATCATGGGGGTTCTCCGCGATGCCGCGGCGACCCACGAGAGTGCCACAGGCACGGAGGCCGAAACCGAATCGCACCGGACCGTGGCGCGGATCATCAACCGAATCATCGCTGGCGGCAACTCTGTTCGCAGACCGCCGGAATGACAGGCTCGACCAGAGAGGAGACGACGCACAACCATGACATTCGCGACCAGACCAGCTGACACCCCGGCCGCCGGTCGTCCCGACAATCAGGACATGCCGGCTGACGCGGGAAACCATGTCGCCACGCCGCAATCCGGTGCACAGGCCGGGCAGCCCGCTGCGGACAACGACGAGTCCGGGCAGGCACAGACACGCCTGGGCGAGACGCCCGCGTCCTGCGCCGACCCGGCCGCCGGCGGGCAAGGCCCGCAGAGCGACACCGCGTTGCGGCCCTCGGACTGGACCCGGACACTGGCAGCCTACCGCCAGCCCAACCCCTCCCGTAGCGTCTTCGAGCTGACCGTCACGCTGGTGCCCTTCGTCGCGATCTGGGGGGTGGCGTGGTGGCTGGTCTCGATCAGTGCGTTGTTGGCCATGGCCCTTGCGCTGGCGAACGCAGCCTTCCTCGTCCGCCTGTTTATCATTCAGCACGATTGCGGGCACGGCTCGCTGTTCCGCGATCGGCGCTTGTGCGACTGGATCGGCCGCGGGCTCGGCGTGCTGACGCTGACGCCCTACGACGTCTGGCGCAAGACGCACGCGATCCACCATTCCACGACTGGCAACCTCGATCGACGCGGTGTCGGAGACGTCCCGACCCTGACGGTCAGGGAGTATCGCGAGAAAGGATGGCTCGGCCGCGCCCTCTACCGTCTTCTCCGCAATCCCGTGATCCTGTTCGGCGCGGTTCCGTTCTACCTGTTCTTCCTTCAGCACCGATTGCCGGTCTACCTGATGCGCTCCGGCTGGCGCTACTGGCTAAGCGCGATGGCGACGAATGCCGCCATCGGCCTTGTCCTTGGCCTGATCGTCTGGCTGGGCGGTTGGGATGTCCTGCTGTTCGTGTTCCTGCCGACGATGCTTCTGGGCGCGATCGCAGGAACCTGGTTCTTCTACGTTCAGCACCAGTTCGAGGAGACCAGCTGGGAGCACGAGGAGGACTGGAACATCCAGGAGGCGGCCCTGCACGGCAGTTCGCATTACGACCTTCCCGGCATCCTGCGCTGGATCACCGGCAATATCGGCGTCCACCATGTGCACCACCTCGCCAGCCGGATCCCGTTCTATCGTCTTGGCGAGGTGGTCAGGGACCACGACCTGCTGGCGCGGTCCAAGCGCATCACGCTCATGGAAAGCTTTCGCTGCGCGCGACTGCACCTGTGGGACGAGCAGCGCTGCAGGCTCCTGTCCTTCGCCGAGGCCCGGACACGTGCCTCATGAGCCTTGTAGATTTCGCCAATGGACGACCGTACGGGACCCCGTGTCACGCGGCACCGTCGCTGCACTTCAAAGCCACACTTGGATAGCGTCGACCGTTATTCTGGCCATCGGATCATCGCCAGGCGCCATTGGTCGGAGCCAGGTTGCGAGCCCGTCCTAAAAGGGGAAGAAAACGGGAATGGAAAGCACCGCCGACGTGCCGACGATCACATTCATGGGCAGCCCGATCCTGATGAAATCAGTGAACCTGTAGTTCCCCGCGCCATAGACCAGCGTATTGGTCTGATAGCCGATCGGTGTCGCAAAGCTCGCGCTTCCGGCAAACATCACCGCCACCACGAAGGGACGAGGATCGACCCCGAGCTTTACGGCAAGGCCGATGGCGAGCGGCGTCACCACGACCGCCACCGCATTGTTGGTGACCGCCTCGGTAAGCATCGAGGCCAGCAGATAGACCGCCCCAAGGGCCACAAGAGGTGGCAACCCCTCCAGTGCCGGCGATATCGCCTCGACGACAAGGGCGACGGCCCCCGAATGTTGCAAGCCCGTGCCCACGATCAGCATCGAGAAGATGAGCACCAGGACGCCGGCGTCGATCGAGGCCCACGCTTCGTCATTGTCTATGCACCGCAGCACGAGAAGCGCGGCGACGGCGATGAGGGCGAGAACGCTGATCTCGGCCACGCCGAGCGCGGCGAGCGCGACAACTGCGACAAGGGCAAGCAGGGCGAGCGGCGCCTTGCGTCGACGGAAGGCACGCCCGCCTGCCTGCGTGATCGCTACGAGATCTCCTGCCTCGGTCATGTGCGAAAATCCTTCGGCTGTCCCTTCCAGCAAAAGCTTGTCGGCGGGCCGCAGGAGTGCGGTCGACAGGTCCGGGCCAAGGCTTTTGCCGTGGCGATGCGCCCCGAGCACACGCATGCCGTGGCGACGCCCGATGGCGAACTGCGCAATGCGCATGCCACGGCTTCGGCGCGACGGTGTCACGATGGCTTCGGCGACGACAAGCTTGGAAGTGTCCTCGACCTCTGGCCCCTGGCGCAATCCGACATGCAAAGCGCTGCGATCTCGCAGAGTAAGGAGCTCCGACGTGGTCACGGCGGCGATGATCCTGTCGCCTTTCTCCAGAACATGCTCGTCCAAGCCATCCCGTTTGACATTCGACCGGCCGCGAATGCTGATGATCCTCACCCCTTGCCGGTTCAGATCACCGATCCGACCAATGGGCATCCCCAGACCTTCGTAGCCGTCCTGCGGACGCAACTCCGTCAGGAAGGTTGCCTCTTCTTCATCTCCGGGATCGGCTTGATCCTTGCGGTCCGGCAAGAGGAACGGGCCGAGAACCGAAAGAGCAACCCCGCCTGTGGCCGCGACAATCAGGCCGACCGGCGTGATTTCGAAGATCGAGAACGGCACCATTCCGGTTTCACGTGCCACACCATCCACAAGCAGGTTGGTTGACGTGCCGAGCAAGGTGCATGTCCCGCCCAGGACCGCTGTGTAGGAGAGTGGTATCAGCAGGCGCGTGGCTGCAAGGTCGAGACTTTGTGCCAAGCGGATCGCCACCGGTATGAGGACGAGCACAACGGGCGTGTTGTTCATCAGGGCCGACGCCACAAGCGTTGCGAGCAGGAACACGGCGGTTCCCGCGACCGGCCGATAGCTCGCGCCGGCCACCACGCGGTTCGCGATCGCATCTAGAAGGCCGGTCCGGACCAACGCACCGCTGATGATGAACATGGCCGCAATCGTGATCGGCGCCGGATTCGAGAACGCCGCCAGAACCTTCTCAGTGGGCACAAGGCCGAAGATTATGAAAAGCGCAGCCATTCCCGCGGCCGTAACGTCCGGGGCAAAGCGTTCATGCACGAAACCCACCAACAGGATCAGCAGTAGAACTAGCGCAAGATAGGGTTGGTACCCGGTCACAAAATCAGTCAACATATTATCCTTGCCCAGATGCCACGGTCCTCGTGTTCTGCCCTGTGCCGGGACCCCATAGCGTCTTCCGCATGGCAGCACTGTCGGCCGGTTTGCTCGCTGCCATCGTTTCACCTCTTCTTGGTTTTGGTTGCCAATAGAGTCAGAGAGTCAATGACGCCGGCAGAAGGCTCCCGGATTTGGCACGGTCGGGACGCACGCTTGGAAAGCACGATTCCCCGTCAGCTCACGGGCGGTCTTGCTGCTGCCGCCCGTATATCGAACTTGCGCGCACATGCCAAAGATTGTTCGCTTTCATGATCGTCTTGTCACCCGACACAGACCGAGGAGTAGCCGCCACGGCCTCGATCTGCCGGGGGGTCCCGCTCGTGATGAATGGCCAGGCCTGTTCCCGGTGGACGGAGCCCGGTCAGATCAACCGAGAGGCTGATGCAGGTAAGTGCCCGCTTTCTGCAATCGAAGCAGACTGGATATAAGAGATCGCGGAGGTCGCCGACCGGCAGTGCCCCGGGAATTGGTTCATGGCCGCCGGGGATAGGGTCCGAAGGCGTTGAGCGAACACCCTGTCCCGAGAGCGGGGCCCAATTATTGATGGCGTTTGCCAATCACGGTCGGGAAAGACATCTTGAATCCATGATCGACAATCCCGAAAGTCTGCCCCGCGAAGCGGCCGACAGATTTACAAAGCCCTTTGCGCGTTTCCTGAAGATTGAAGCGGCATCTGGCGGTCTTCTTTTGCTGGCCGTTCTGGTGGCGATGGCCCTGGCCAACTCGCCCTGGCGAGGCGCATATCTGGCGCTGTGGGAGACACCGGTCGGCCTGAGCTTCGGTGCGCTCGACTTTACCCGGTCGTTGCGCCACTGGATCAACGACGGCCTCATGACGCTGTTTTTCTTCGTGATCTCGCTCGAGCTCAAGCGCGCGCTCGTCCTCGGTGAGTTGCGACATCCGCGAATGGCCGCGCTTCCCTTCGCTGCGGCCCTCGGCGGTATGGCCGTTCCGGTCGCGCTGTATCTGGCCTTGATGGTCGGGGAGCCGGGCATGCATGGCTGGGGCACGGTGATGGCGACCGATACCGCGTTCGTCATCGCATGTCTTGCCATCTTCGGAACCCGGATCCCGCCCAGCCTGCGGCTGTTCCTCCTCTCGTTGGCGATCTTCGACGACGTCGGGGCCGTTCTCGTCGTCGCCTTCAGCTACGGGGAAGCGATGAACTGGTCCGCGCTCGGCCTTGGGGCGCTGGGACTTGCGGGTGTCGCGGGCGCCGCGAAGCTCGGGGTGCGGCGCATCCCGGTTTATTTCCTGATGGGAGGCGCGATCTGGCTGTGCTTCGACGCCTCCGGCATCCACGCGACCATCGCCGGCGTCGTTCTCGGGCTCATGACGCCGACCCGCGTCTGGGTCAGCGACACACGTCTACGCTCCATTCTCGGGGGGGTGCTCGCCTATCCAGCCGGCGACCATTGGAGCGGCGACACCGAAGATCGCGAGGACCTGCGCCGCGCCGGCAGGGCCGTGACGGAATCGCTCTCTCCCGTTGAACGGCTCGAGATGATGCTGCACCCTTGGGTGGGCTTTGTCATCATGCCGCTCTTTGCGCTGGCCAATGCCGGGATCACGATCGGGGGCGCGTATTTCGCACAGCCGGTTTCGTTGGCGATCGTCGTCGGTCTGGTGCTCGGAAAACCGGTCGGGGTGTTCGTGTTCAGCTGGCTCGCGGTTCAGTCCGGCCTGGCTACCCGCGGGTCCGGCCTGTCATGGCCCTTCGTCGCCGCCGGGGCGTTCCTCACAGGCATCGGCTTTACCATGTCGCTGTTCATCGCGGGCCTTGCGTTCGAGCAACCAGTCCTGGATGCGGCAAAGCTGGGCATTCTCGGCGGATCGGCACTTTCCGCGATCCTTGGCAGCTTGCTGCTGACCTGGCTCACATTGCGACCGCGATGACGGTACCGCGCAGCGAGACGCGCACGTCGCCTCTGGTTTCGATCCCGGACAAAGCGCGCCTCACACAACGCCTATCTCTCGGACACACCACCTGTCGGTCATCCGGCGTCAGCTTGCGGCACGGGGGCATCGAGCCCGGCACGACGAGACCGCGCCGGAGGCTGATGCAGGTAAGTGCCCGCTTTGCGCAATCGGCGTAGTGCGGGTGGCAGGGCCCGCGGAGGTCGCCGCGCGCGTCTCGGCACAAGGAGAAAGCGACATGGCGACGCCCAGGCTCAGCTCGCTCACGCGCTTTGCGACGGCCCTGTCCGCGTCGTTCGCGCCGCAGGCCTGCAGCGCCGTGGACGGGCTTGAGGAAGACGTGTCCGCTGGTGCGGATGCCGTGTCCGGCTCGGCCACCGAGAGCAAGGGATATTGTGAATGAATATCGACCAATTCAAAGTACCGGACAACCGGATGAACGGCGCAACGATGCGCGATTTCGGCAACCTGAATGACGGGCAAGTGGACCAGGCAGGACCCGACCTTTCCACGCGCAAGATCAACCACGACCTGCGCAATATCCTGACATGTGCGCAGCTTCTGTCGGATCGGCTGGCGCAGGTTGATGACCCGACAGTGCGGCGGCTGGCACCGAAGCTGACCGCGTCGCTGGACCGGTCCATCGCGCTCTGCACGACATCGCGGAATGATGACAAGGCGGCGAAGGGGCGGCCGCACCGGCAGCGGTTCGCCCTTGCGCCGCTGGTGAACGAGGTCGCGAACACGCTCGGTCTCGACCGCGCGGAGATAAGCTGGATCAATAACGTCGCGACCGCCGTCGAGATCGACGCCGATCCGGACGATCTGTTCCGCACGCTCCTGAATCTGTGCGGAAACGCCATTCTGGCACTGGAGGGGCCGGACTTTCGATACAAGGAGATCCGTGTCGATGCCCGGCGCAGTGGGTCCGGCTGCACCATCGACGTGCGCGACACAGGCCTTGGCGTGCCGGAGGATGCGCTGAAGCATCTGTTCCTGTCGTCCCCGGTGTCCACCCGTCCGGACGGCTCCGGCTCCGGCCTCGGACTTGCGATCGCGGCCGATCTGGTCCGCGCCCATGGCGGTGACATCTGTCTCGTCCACGGCCTCGCCGAAGGCGCGTGCTTCCGCGTCACGATCCCCGACAGCCTCGCAGAGCCCGAGGCGGATGCGATGAGCGAAACGCGCACCGCGGTAGGGGCGAGATGACGGAGCGCGCGTGACGGGCACGGGTCTGAGGCCAGGTCCCGCGCCGCCCACCAGAGCCCGCCGGACCGAGAGCCAGTTCCCGCGTTTCCAGGTCAGCGGATGACCGACATCACCGGAATGGGCGTCCGGCGCGGCCGCGCCCGGCTGCACCACGTGGCGCATATCGACGCGCTGGTCGCGGACCTGCCGGTGCGCAGTTTTGTCGCCGGGGGCCAGCGCATCATCGCCGCCATGGCGCTGCCCCGCGGGCGCGTCGTCGAGGACCAGCTCGCCCGAGCGGGCGGCCAGCGCCTCCGGAACCGGAAAAGGTCAACTCCATGACGCAGAAAACGAAACTTGTGAACCTCGCGCTTCAGGGCGGCGGCGCGCATGGCGCCTTCACCTGGGGTGTTCTCGACCGCCTCCTAGAGGATGGACGCCTGCGCATCGCCGGGATCTCGGGCACGTCTGCGGGGGCGATGAACGCGGTGGCGCTGGCCGACGGCTTCACCCGTGAGGGCCCCGAGGGCGCACGCGCGGCGCTCGATCGCTTCTGGCGCGCAATGAGCGACGGCGCGAAGCACAGTCCCCTGAAACGCACACCCTATGACGTGCTGACGGGCAATTGGGGTCTGCAGAACAAGCGGCGCGCCCCAGTCGGCGGTCTGGTCTGCGGCGGTGTAGACCGCGCTGGTGGTGGCCGTGCTCAGCACCCGCTTCACGGTGGCGCCGTCGAGGATCTCCACCTCGTAGGCTTCGACTTCCTCGGCCAGCGGCACCTCCAGCCCACCCCAGCTGTCGGCGGAAAGAGCGCGGGACCGGCGCGTCCAGCGGATCGTCAGATCGCCGGGCGTGCGCGGTTTTCGCCATGGCTGCCCGACATGGGCGACGGAGAACGGCCGCAGCCCGACGCCCGCAGGCGTGAAGGCCTGCCCCACATAGGTCTCGTCGCTGACCGGGCGGCTTGCGGGGCCGATGCGCCAGTTCCACGGGATGCCGAGATCGGCCTCGGCGATCGGCAGCGAGGCGAGGCTGTCGTCCAGCACCACCACCCGCGCGCCCGAGGGCGCGGGATTGCCCATCGCGCCTTCGGTGCCGCGCTGGCCGCGCAACAGCCGGGTCAGGCGATACCGGCCCGGTGCAATCAGTTCGACTGTCCCCGCCTGCACGATCTCCCAGACGCTTGGCGTGGTCTCGATGGCCAGCGCGTTCGCCCCGCCGAAAAGCGTCAGGTCAATGACGCTCTCCAGCGTGCCGGTGAGCAGATCGACCACCAGCACATTGCCGAGGTCGAAGCGCGAGGTTGGACCGGCGTGGAAGTCCGAGACCAGTGCGCCGATCCGGGACCGCGTGCCGAAGCTGGTCAGCAGCTCGAAGCCGTCCGTCGATGAGCTTCGGAATACCGCGATCTCGCCCGGCCAAGGGACGGCATGCGCCGCAGCGAAGGGCCGGTGTGCGGGCTGGTCCTCGGTCAGCTGCGGCAGGTCCAGCAGCACCGCCTCCGGCGCGCCGAAGACGACGGCCTGCGAGAGCGCCGAGGGCCGCGGGGCTCCCGGCGGCAGGTCGTAGGCCTCCCGGTCCTGGCGGACCGCCTCAATGCCGCGCGCATCCGCATCGGCGATGGAGACGAGCCGTAGCGGGATCGCACGCCCGTCATGGGCGAACGACACGACATCGGCCGGGTCGAGCGCGAGGCGCGAGGGCGGCAGTCGGAAGACCGCGCTCTCGCGGCCCGTCCAGGCCTCCATCAGCGCGCGGCGGCAACGCCGTTCGGCTTCCTCGGGCGGGTCCGCCATCGGGAAGGACTCGGAGGCAATCCGGGTCGTGTCGACGGTGATACGCCGGGCCTCGACCTGCGCGGCCTCGTAATCCTCGTCGGCGCGGGCCACTTGCCATTTCAAGACCTGCGGCAGTTCCGTCTCCTGGGGTGAGATCCGCTACATCGGTGGCGAGGATACCGGGTTCAAGGCAAAGTCGCTCTTCGGCGACACATCGCCGGAAAGCCTCGAACGCGCGGAACGCGGCAATGGCGTTATCGCGTCTTGGAAGCGAGGTGCAGGAGAGGTCTTCACCGCCGCAACTTGCGAATGGGTCATGGGGCTTGCTCGCCGTGACTGGCAGGTCGAGCAGATTACCCGTAACGTGTTGAAGAGGTTCGGCAGGACAACCTGAGAGATTCTTGCCGGCTTTGTACGTTTCCGACCCACCCGTTCCTGCAGGACACCACAGAATGCGGCACTGCAGAAATGCCAGTACTTCGCTGATAAAGGGGAACAGAGAATGTTCGATTTCTGTTCCATACCACCAAACGAAACTCCGTTCGAAGTGTTCAGGTTGCACCCTCGGAAAGCCGTTTGGTTACAGCGTGTTGAGAGCAATTCACCAAACCCGCGCAGTCAACAGGTCCGGAGAATATCGGCTCTGAGAGACCGCTTCCAGGCGTTCTGGCGCCAAGGCCAGTGCTCAGCCCCACCCGCATAACCCTCGAAAATAACGGAAAAATCCAGCCGCAGCCGGATCGGGAGAACGCTTTCGCGAGGGCAAGTGGCGGAGGGAACGGAGCGCGCAAAAACTCCGCTCCGCGAGAGCTGTCGCAGCCCGGTGCGACCCGCGCGAAGGCCCGAGCAAAAACCCCAATACTCACTCGTTCGCTGCGTTCAGTCGTCCGAGGTTCCGTCCGCCGCCCGCTCAGAGAACTCACGCAGCACCTCCAGCACCCCGGTGACCGCCTGTTCGGCGGCAAGGAGGCTCGATGCCAGCTTCAGGTTCTCGCGGCCGGCCATCGCGAGGAAGGCGATCAGAACCTCGTCCGAGTGCCGCACCAAGGCCACAAGATGCTCCCCGCTCGGACCATACTTCCCGGCAAACCAGTTCTTGATCGTCTTTTCGTTAGCGCCCGTCCACCCCTCCACGGTTTTCACACCCGCCCTGCTTTCACCGAGTTCACGGCGAAGCGTAGCTGCGATTACCTGCGCGAAGGAACCAGCGGCCCCATCGGCCTGCACCCCATCATACCCGTTTTCTTTCGGAAAGAACTTGCCCTTTTTCGGAAACGACATTCCGACCTCCCTTGTTTTACATAATGGGAGGGATTCGGCCCTGGATTCAGGCGGTTCGGATGGTTTTGTGCGGCGTAACAAGGAGAAACGTGCGTGAGCGGTCGGGAACTGACCCATGGACGGGACGGAAATGGGCAGTCGGAGACGGATGTGCCCGCGGTCGCCTATGTCCGGATGTCGACCGATCATCAGAAGTACTCGACCGAGAACCAGCTGGACGTCATTCGCAAGTACGCGGAGGCCCGTGGGCTGACGGTCCTTCGGACTTTCGAGGACTCGGGACGCTCTGGCCTGCGGCTTGACGGCCGCGAGGCGCTGCAGAACCTGATGGCCGAAGTCCAGTCCGGCGGTGCCGACTTCAAAGCGATCCTCGTCTACGACGTCAGCCGCTGGGGCCGTTTTCAGGATGCCGACGAGGGCGCGTATCACGAGCATGTCTGCTCCCGCGCCGGGATCCGGGTACACTACTGTGGCGAGCAGTTCGAGAACGACGGCAGCATCGGCTCGAACCTTCTGAAAACCGTCAAGCGGGTCATGGCCGGCGAATACAGCCGGGAACTTTCGGTCAAAGTCTTCGCCGGGCAGTGCCGCCTCGTCGAGTTGGGCTATCGCCAGGGCGGCGCAGCCGGATACGGGCTGCGCCGGGTGCTGATCGACGAGCACGGCAACCCGAAGGGCGAGCTGTCTCGCGGCGAGCAGAAGAGCCTGCAGACCGACCGCGTCATCCTGGTGCCCGGCCCCGAAGAAGAACAGCGGGTTGTCCAGCGCATGTACGAGTTGTTCGTCAACGAGGGCCGTTCCGAGCGCGAGATTGCGGAGGTTCTGAACGCGGAAGGCCACCGCACTGACCTCGGCCGCCCCTGGACGCGCTCGAGCGTCCATCAGGTACTGACGAACGAAAAGTACATTGGGAACAACGTCTTCAACAAGGTGTCGTTCAAGCTGAAACAGCGTCGGGTGGTGAATCCGCGCGAGATGTGGATCCGGGCTGAGGGCGCCTATCCCGCCATCGTCGATCAGGCGCTTTTCCTGCGCGCCCGGGAAATCGTGGATGCCCGCAGCCGCCGTTTCTCCGACGAGGAACTACTCGACGCCTTGCGCACGATCCTGAAGCGGCAAGGCATTCTGTCAGGGCTGATCATCGACGAGGAGGATGATCAGCCGCCCTCCAGCGCCTATCGCAGCCGCTTCGGCAGCCTGCTGCGCGCCTACCGCCTGATCGGTTACAAGCCGGACCGAGACTACAGCTACATCGAGATCAATCGCGCCCTACGGCAGGCCCACCCGCAGATAGTGGCCGAGATCATCGACGGGGTGGCGCGGCATGGCGGGTCGGCAGTGCAGGACCAGGACACCGACCTGGTGCGGGTCAATGACGAGTTTACCGTGTCCATCGTGCTGGCCCGCTGCACGGCAACAGCGGCCGGGTCACTGCGGTGGCGCATCCGCCTCGACACCGGCCTGGTGCCGGACATCACGATCGCCGTGCGCATGGACGAGGTGAACGAGGCACCGCGCGACTACTTCGTGCTGCCCAGCATCGACATGACTCTCGGGAAACTGAAATTCGCCGAGCAGAATGGTCTCGCACTCGATGCGTACCGGTTCGACACGCTCGATTTCTTCTACGCGCTCGCCTCGCGGGCCAGGATCGCGGAGGTGGCGTGATGCCCGACGACACGGAGCCGACCAGCCAGAAGCAGGTGACCCTGATCCCTTGTGACCGGATCCGGATCCTCAACCCCCGCGTCCGAAACCGGCGCACCTTCGAGGCGATGGTGGAGAACATCGCGCGCATCGGCCTGAAGCGACCGATCACCGTGGCGCCGCGCGCCGGGACCGATCCGCAGGAGTATGACCTTGTCTGCGGTCAAGGCCGCCTCGAGGCCTTCATCGAACTCAAGCAGGACAACATCCCGGCCATCGTGATCGAAGCCGACGAGAGCGATTGCCTCGTCATGAGCCTTGTGGAGAACTGCGCAAGGCGGCAGCACAACCCGATCGATCTGATGCGCGAAATCGGCTCGCTTCGCGAACGCGGCTACAACGACCGCCAGATCGGCGAGAAGATCGGGGTCTCCTACGAATACGTGAACATGATCGCCGGACTGCTGGAGAAGGGCGAGGAGCGCCTGGTCTCCGCCGTGGAGACCGGACTGCTGCCGCTCAACCTCGCCATCCAGATCTCCAAGACCGACGCCAAGGGCGCGCAGAAGGCGCTGATGGACGCCTATACTCAGAAAAAGCTGCGTGGCCGGAAACTGACGCTTGTGCGCCGCCTGATCCAGCAGCGCGAGCTCCGCGGGCCCCAGATCAAGAGCAATGCGCTCGGGCGGCGGGTGGCGAAACGCGCGCTGACCAGTGAGGGCCTTGTCCGAGCCTATCAGCAGGAGGCGGCACGTCAGAAACTGCTGATCAAGAAGGCCGAACTCGCGCAGAGCCGGCTGATGTTCGTGCGCGAGGCGTTCCGAACGCTTTGCACGGATGAGCACTTCATGACGCTGCTTCGTGCCGAGGGGCTGGAGACAATGCCCGCCGATCTCGCCCAGGCGGTCACCGATGGACCCTCGTCATGAAACGGGCCGCGAACAAACGCCCGGCCAGCGTCAACCACGGCTTCGAAGACGACTGTGTCACCCTGCCGATCGACGTGATCTTGCCCCTGCGAACCCTCAGCAAGAGCGCAAAGTCCAGCCGAAAGTACCGGCAGATCGTCGCCTCCATCGCCCAGATCGGGATCGTCGAACCGCCAGTGGTCGTCCCGAACCCCGACAAATCGGCCACCTGGTTGTTGCTCGACGGGCATCTGCGGATCGAGGCCTTGAAGGATGACGGCGTGCAGGAGGCGGAATGCCTCGTCTCCACCGACGACGAAGCGTTCACCTACAACCGGCAGGTCAGCCGCCTTGCGCCGATCCAGGAGCACAGGATGATCCGCAAGGCGATCGAGCGCGGCGTGCCCGAGGAGAAGCTCGCAGCCGCGCTCGATCTTGGCACGCGCAGCATCCAGAAGAAGATCAAGCTGCTGGATGGCATCTCCGAGGAAGCCATCGCGATCCTGAAAGACAAACCTGCTACGGGCGCCGTGTTCGACGCGCTTCGCAAGATGAAGACCATGCGCCAGATCGAGGCTGCGGAGCTTCTGGTCAACGCGAACAACTACTCCGTCGCCTACGTGAAGGCGATCCTCGCCGGCACGCCACAGGCACAGCTGGTCGAGTCGTCCAAGCCAAAGAAGGTGAAGGGCATCACGCCCGAGGCGATGGCGCGGATGGAACAGGAACTCGCCCGGCTGCAGGAGGGCATCGCCTCGATCCAGGACACCTACGGACAGGACCATCTGCATCTGACCGTGATCAAGGGCTACGTCGGCAAGCTGCTCGGGAATGCACGGATCGTGCGTTACCTGGCGCAGAATCATCCCGAATTCCTCGGTGAATTCCAGACGATCACCGAGATCTCGCCAGCGGAAGCCGCCGACGCGGAGTAATGGATCGCGAGCAGTTGATGGGGACCCGGACCCGATAAGCGCGGGGACCGCGGGAGACGCCGGACTGTGGGCCGGATCGAGCGCGGCGGTGGGGATGGCGGCGAACCCGCTCGGAGCCCACCAGGCCGGCTCGAGGTTTCGCCGGCTGCACGATCGCTGCGGCGGTCGTGTTCCAATGGGGCGTGCCGAGCAAAGCGGGCCTCGGCACGCCCCTCCGCCTGAATGGCCCAGTCCCCAGTTCGCGTAGGTATGGCGTCAACTCTCTTCTCGAATTCGATTGAACGCGCACAATGCCTCGGTTAACGTCCAAGTGGGCACAGAAAATGTGCCTGCATAGTTAACGGGCGCATCGGCAAGACCGGGAGAGCGTGGTGAAAAATGACAAGGTGGAGCTTCGCTGGGGCGTCGAGCAACGGCTCGAGTTCATAGAGTTCCGCCTGTTTTGGGAGGGACATGTGAACCGCAGCGACCTGATGGATCAGTTCGGAGTCTCGGTGAACCAGGCGTCCACCGACCTGAACCGCTACATCGGTTTCGCGCCGGACAACATGGTCTATGACAAGAGCGCGCGGACCTACGTCCGCGGCTCGGACTTCAAGGCGCAGTTCCTCGAGCCCGATGCGAGCCGCTACCTCGCGCAGCTGCGCTCACTCGCTGACGGGATCCTCGACCGAGAGGATTCCTGGATCGCCAACCTCCCGCCGTACGCGTCCGCCCCGACGCCGGTGCGTGGCGTCAACCCTGAGACACTCCGCTCGGTCGTTGGCGCCATCCGCCGGTCCGAAGCGATCGAGGTGAAGTACCAGTCTCTGTCGAGCCCGGAGCCGCGCTGGCGCTGGATCGCGCCCCACGCCGTCGCGTTCGACGGGTACCGCTGGCACACTCGGGCGTTCTGTATGACGGACGAGTGCTTCAAGGACTTCCTGCTGTCGCGCATGCTCAAGATCCGCGGGGCGCGCGAGAGCGAGACATCGGCCGAGGACGATTCCGACTGGCACTCCGAGGTGGCGCTGGAAATCGGGCCCCACCCCGACCTGTCAGAAACACAGGCGAAGGTCATCGCGCTCGACTACGGGATGCAGGGAGGCAAGGCGACGATCAAGGTCCGGCGGGCGCTGCTTTACTACGCGCTCCGTCGCCTTGGACTCGACACCGAACCTGACGCGCGGCGACCGCAGGACCAGCAGATCGTACTCATCCGTCAGGAGGCGGTCTCGTGAGCGCGCTCGAGGAGATCAGGCCCGGTGGGCGATTTACCGGGCTCGCCCCCGGCACATCAGTCGAGGTCGTATCCGTCGAGTGGATCGGCGACCAGGCGATCAACGTCGTTTACCGAACATCGAACGGCTCGGTCGCCGAAACAACGCTCTACCGCGATGATGAGCATCGGCTTGGTATGGAAAGCAGGGGGCGCAAGTGGTCGTTTGACGCTGACGGCGCCCTGCTGCGTCTGGTGACCGAAGCAAACCGCATCAAACTCGCCCATTTCTTCGATCCTTATCTCGCGATCCACACCAGCCTGGTCGATCCTCTGCCGCACCAGATTTCCGCAGTCTACGGCGAGATGATTCCCCGGCAGCCCCTGAGGTTTCTGTTGGCAGATGATCCGGGCGCCGGAAAGACGATCATGGCTGGGCTTCTCATCAAGGAACTGGTCGCACGGAGCGATCTCGAACGCTGTCTTATCGTGGCACCTGGCAGCCTCGTCGAACAATGGCAGGACGAACTCGGCGAAAAATTCGGCCTAGAATTCGATATCCTGACGCGAGACATGATTGAAAGTTCGCGGTCGGGAAACCCTTTCAACGACCACAATCGGCTCATCGCGCGCCTCGATGTCCTGTCTCGAAACGAGGAGCTACAGGAAAAGCTGGCTGCATCCACCGAATGGGACCTGATCATCGCGGACGAGGCCCATAGAATGTCGGCCACTTATTTCGGCAACGAGGTCAAGTACACCAAGCGTTACCAGCTTGGTCAGCAACTCAGTCGTGCGTGTCGGCATTTTCTGTTGATGACGGCAACGCCACATAACGGCAAGGAAAAGGACTTCCAGCTGTTCATGGCGCTGCTCGACGGCGATCGCTTCGAGGGCCGCTTCCGTGACGGCGTCCACGTCGCGGACGTGGAAGACATGATGCGGCGGCTGACCAAAGAAGAACTTCTCCGTTTCGATGGCCGCCCCCTCTTTCCCGAGCGACGCGCCTACACGGTGAAGTACGATCTCTCGCCTCAAGAGGCCGAACTCTATACGGCCGTCACCGAATACGTGCGCAACGAGATGAACCGGGTTCAGCGTTTTGCGGAGGAAGACGGCAAGAAACGCAACAACGTGGGATTCGCCCTTCAGATTCTGCAGCGCCGCCTGGCTTCCAGCCCCGCAGCGATCTCCCAGTCGTTGAAGCGACGCCGCGAGCGCTTGGAGACTGAGCTTTCCGAAGCCCGACTGGCGACAAGAGGTGCATCATCGAAATTCAGCGGGGTTTCGGTAAATGAGGAGATGCTTCGAAACCTGGACGAGTACGGCCAGGATGAAGTGGATGACCTTGAGGAACTGATCTCCACGGGTGCAACCACTGCCGAAACTATCGAGCAGCTGGAACTCGAGGTTGAGACGCTCAAAGGGCTTGAGAGCATGTCGCTGAACGTGCTCCGATCGGGCAAGGATGCGAAATGGCAGCAGCTGGACCGCATTCTGGACGACGATCTGATGCTCGACCCGGATGGGTACCGACGCAAGCTGATCATTTTCACCGAGCCGAAGGACACGCTCGAATACTTGCGGGAAAAGGTCGTAGCCCGCCTTGGGCGACCCGATGCTGTTGACGTGATCCATGGCGGCGTGTCGCGGGAAGAACGCCGCAAGATCGTTGAGCGCTTCATGCAGGACCGCGATCTGCTCGTGCTGATCGCGAATGATGCCGCCGGTGAAGGTGTGAACCTTCAACGCGGACACCTGATGGTGAACTACGATCTGCCGTGGAATCCGAACAAGATCGAACAGCGCTTCGGCCGTATCCATCGGATCGGCCAAACTGAGGTCTGCCATCTTTGGAACCTTGTGGCGAAAGACACCCGTGAGGGCGAGGTCTACGCGCGCCTTCTTGAAAAGCTCGAAGCCGCTCGCGAAGCCTTGGGCGGGCGTGTGTATGACGTTCTCGGCGAGCTGTTCGAAGAGCGCGCGCTCAAGGACCTTCTGTTCGAAGCAATTCAATACGGGGAACAGGAAGAGGTGAAAGCCCGCCTCTTCCAGGCCGTGGATGGCGCCGTCGACCAAAGCCACCTGCTCCATCTGCTGCAGAAGCGCCAGCTGACGAGCGACACGATGCCCGAGGCCCGGGTTCAGGAATTGCGGCTCGAGATGGAGCGGGCTGAGGCACAACGCCTGCAGCCCCACCATATCCAGAGCTTCTTCGTAGAGGCATTCAGGCGCCTTGGCGGCCAGCTCAAACGCAGGGAGGAAGGGCGATGGGAGATCACTCACGTCCCGCTGAGCGTTCGCGAACGTGATCGTCAGATCGGCTCCGGCGCACCGCTTCAGAAGAAGTACGAGCGGATCTGCTTCGAGAAGGACAAGATCAACCAGCAGCCTGTCGCGGCCTTCGTCTACCCCGGGCACCCGCTGCTCGACGCCGTGATCAGCCTCGTGCGCGAACAGAACGATCACCTGATGAAACAGGGCGCCGTCCTGGTCGATGACACCGACGACGGTACCGGCGTCTCTGCCCTCTTCCTGCTCGAACACAGCGTGCAGGACGGACGTCCAACCAGCTCCGGCAACGCCAATGCAATCTCCCAGAAGCTCCAGTTCGCCGCGATTGACGAGGCCGGGACCGTCACGAATGCGGGGATCGCGCCTCACCTCAACCTGCGTCCGGCGACCAGTGAGGAAATCAAGGGCGTCGAGGATGTCCTGAACGCCGACTGGCTGCGAGCCGATCTGGAAAAGAAGGTCACGCAGTTCGCGACGGTCGAACTGGCGCAGGGCCACGTCGCAGAGGTCCGCGCCCGCCGCATCCCCGAGATCGACAAGGTCGAGCACGAGGTGAAAGCGCGCCTCAAGAAGGAGATCAACTATTGGGACGCGCGCGCCTTCGAGCTCAAGGAGCAGGAGAAAGCCGGCAAGAAGACCCGCCTCAACTGGCAGAACGCGCAGCGCCGGGCGGAGGACCTGGCCGAACGCATGAAGCGCCGCTTGGAGCTGATCGAACAGGAGCGGTTCATCTCGGCCCAGCCGCCGCGTGTCCGGGGCGGGATGGTCGTCGTCCCCGCTGGTCTGCTGCGCGAGCGTATGGCCGTCGAAATGGCCGATGCGGGGTCGGGCTTCTCCGAGGATCCGGTTGCGCGTCGTGAGATCGAGATCAAGGCGATGGATGCGGTCATGGCTGCCGAGCGAGAGCTTGGGAACGAGCCGCGGGACGTGTCCAGCCAGCGTGGGCTCGGTTACGACATAGAGTCCTTCGATCCGGCAACGGGCCATCTGCGGTTTCTCGAGGTCAAGGGCCGCATCGACACGGCCGACACCGTCATGATCACCCGCAACGAGCTCATGGCCTCCCTGAACAAGCAGGAGGATTTTTTCCTCGTCTTCGTGCCGATCACGGACGGCTACGCACAGCACCCGGTCTATCGGCCGGGGCGGCTCATGACGCGCGAGCCCGAGTTCGGCCAGACAGCCATTCAGTTCACGATCAGCAGTCTGCTTGAGCGGGCCGAATGCGGTGGAGCAACTCGTTGAGGTTCTCAGAGAAGAGTTTTGAGGTCCGTTTCTGTGCAGCGCTCTCTGCGGCTCTGATGCCGTTCAACCGAAATCCACAGTGGTTTGGCATGACGCAGGCGCAAGAGCGCATGTCCGGCATCGATACGATGCTCCGTAAAGGTGGGCGACTGATTGTGCTCCAGTTCAAAGCCAAGAATAACGAAAAGTTCCGCTTGGAGAAATTTCAATGGCGCTGCCTTTCGCGCATTGCGAAAAAATACCCATCCAGCACATTCTATGTGTTTCCAGAGGCATCAGATGCAAAGCAAGCGAACGCTGCACGCTGCCTCTTGAGACACAGCTGGTTCGCCGATGCTCATTCGTTAGGGTCGGCATTCAAGAGTGGAGCCGAGACAGCGACGCTGTCGTTGAATGATGCAAAAAGTAAGATTGAAAAGTCTCGCCCCAAGCTGTCGATACCGGCAAGGCATGCGTGCAAGGTTTTCGGCTGCTTTTGCCCGCCATCATGGGAAGCATTGGTGATCTCACCAAGGCCGAATGGATCAACCTACCTGTTTCTTTCTCCAACCGGATCGCGTGAATTGGATGCAGCTGAACCGTTATTCAACACAGACTTTGAGGAGTTTGGAATTCCAATCGGTGAAACCGCGCAACGGGACGGCGACCTTTCCCGAGACATCAGACCAATCAGTTCGATGAATGAATTTGAGGAAATGCTTGGTGACTTCGCAGAGCGCGACTTGGCCTCAGGCCTCTTCGGCTTGTTTCTACCCAATGCATTACATAAGGGTCGAGTATCATGACCTACAAAAAGAAACTCATCGAAGTCGCCATCCCGCTCGAGGCGATCAATGCGGCGTCGGCGCGGGAGAAGTCGATCCGGCATGGGCATCCCTCAACGCTGCATCTGTGGTGGGCGCGGCGGCCGTTGGCGGCGTGTCGGGCGGTCTTGTTCGCGCAGCTGGTGGACGATCCGTCGAGCCATCCGGACAAGTTCCCGACCGAGGAAGCCGTGGAGGCTGAGCGCAAGCGGCTGTTCACCATCATCGAGGAGCTGGTCAAGTGGGAGAACTCGACCAACGAGGAGGTGCTGGAGCTCGCGCGGGCCGAGATCCGGCGCAGCTGCGATGGCGAGCTGCCCCCGGTCTATGACCCGTTCTCGGGCGGCGGGTCGATCCCGCTGGAGGCGCAGCGGCTGGGGCTGCCCGCCTATGGGTCCGACCTGAACCCGGTGGCGGTGATGATCGGCAAGGCGATGATCGAGATCCCGCCGAAATTCAAGGACATGGAGCCGATCCATCCGGGACTGAAGGAGCGCAACCACTACCGCAACGCCGAAGGGTTGGCGGAGGACGTTAAACACTATGGCGAATGGATGCGGGAGAAGGCGGTCGAGCAAATCGGACACCTCTACCCGCAGATCAATTTGCCGAAGGAATACGGCGGTGGCCAAGCGAATGTCGTTGCATGGATTTGGTCTCGAACAGTACCAAGCCCAGATCCAGCATTCTCAGACGTTCAGGTGCCAATCGCATCCACCTTTATGCTTAGTTCGCGGAAGGGAAAGGAAGTTTGGGTGCAGCCGATAGTCGACAAAGCGTCGAAGAAGATTGGCTACACCATTCGGAAGGGCGGCACCAATTCTGAAATCCAAGACGCAAAGAACGGAACGAAAGCCGGCAGAGGTGCGAGCTTTCAATGTATAATGTCAGGATCCGCGATCACATCTGACTACGTGAAAAGGATGGGCCAAGCTGGACGGATTGGTCAAACCCTCATTGCTATTGTCGCGGAAGGAGCAACTGCGCGGGTCTACCTGGAGCCGCTCGAACAGCAAGAGGCGGTCGCGCTCTCTGCAAGCCCAAGTTGGGAGCCTGAAACCAGCCTCCCGAACGATCCGCGAAACTTTTGGACTGTGGACTATGGGTTGACTACCTTCGGTAATCTTTTCACCGACCGTCAATTACACGCTCTGAATACGTTTTGCGATTTGGCTAATGAAGTGCGGAAGAAGGTAATTGAGGACTCTGAGGGTAGCAGGCTCCCCGACGACATCCGACCACTAAACGAAGAAGGGAGTGGTCCTGCCGCCTATGCGGATGCCGTTGTGCTGTACCTCGCCTTTTCAATTTCTAAGGTTGCAGATCGCGGTTCGACGATATGCACTTGGTTCACCGAACGCGATTCAACGCGCAACACGTTTGCTCGGCAGTCAGTCCCAATGACTTGGGACTTTGCTGAGATGAACGTTCTCTTGGAGGGAACTGGAACCCTTTTGGGGGCGGTAAAGTGGACTGCAAATAGCCTCGCTGGCCTCCACCCGGCGGGACCGGGCAAGCAGACGCAGATGAATGCCCGTGAGGCCGGACCTTTATTGTCGGGCAAAGCCGTAAGTACGGACCCGCCCTACTATGATAACATTGGGTATGCCGATTTATCAGATTTCTTCTATGTTTGGCTGCGCCGTACAATGAAGGATGCATTTCCGGAACTTCTTGGCGTCATATCAACCCCGAAATCAGAAGAGCTCGTGGCCACGCCATATCGTCATGGCTCTAAGTCAAAGGCAGAGCGCTTCTTTCTTGATGGCATGCGAGACGCCATGCGCTCAATGGCCTTAAATGCGTCGGTATCTTGGCCCACCACTATCTACTATGCATTCAAACAAAGCGAGATAAAGCAGGAGGGAATCAGCTCCACCGGATGGGCCACTTTCCTTCAGGCCGTTATTGAAGCGGGCTTCGCTGTCGTCGGCACTTGGCCAGTCCGCACGGAGCTTTCCAATCGTATGATTGCCTCCGGCACCAATGCTCTTGCTAACTCGGTCGTTCTCGTCTGTCGCAAGAAGCAGGACACAGCTGAGATAATTACCCGCGCCGAGTTCATCCGCGCCCTGAAGCGCGAGTTGCCCCCGGCCATCGCCGAGCTTCAGGCCGCCAACGTCTCGCCCGCCGATATGCCGCAATCGGCCATCGGCCCCGGCATGGGCGTCTTCTCCCGCTACAAGGCGGTGCTGGAGGCCGACGACAGCCCGATGACGGTCAAGACCGCACTTCAACTGATCAATGCCGAGCTCGACGAGTTCCTGAACGACCTGCATGGTGAGTTCGACGCCGACACCCGCTTTGCCGCGACCTGGTTCGAGCAGCACGGCACCGACAAGGGCGACTACGGCGCGGCCGACAACCTCGCCCGCGCGCGCGGCATCTCGGTGGAGAGCGTGAAGCACGCCGGGATCGTCGACAGCTCCGCCGGCAAGGTGCGCATCCTCAAGCGCGCCGAGCTGGACCCGGATTGGGACCCGGCCGAGGACGGTCACCTGACGATCTGGGAATGCTGCCAGCACCTGATCCGCGTGCTGGAGAACGACGGCGAATACGCCGCGGCCCTGCTGCTCAAGAAGCTGGGCCCGGATCGCGCCGAGATGGTCAAGGACCTCGCCTACTACCTCTACGACGTCTGCTCCAACAAGCGGCAGGACGCGAAGGAGGCGACCTCCTACAACGGGCTGATTGCCGTGTGGACGGAGTTGACGCGACAGGCTGCAACCGTACGGGTCGACGATTTGAATCGCCAGTCGACGCTCGACATCTAAGGGATAATTTGAATGGCAAAGAGTGCGCGCCAGACCGTTTTCGAGGGCATGGAGCTTCTGCCCAAGGGCCTGCAACCCTTCGTGATGCAGCGGCTGGAGGCCGCGATGGGCAAAGGCTGGCCGCAGGAGGTGATCTCGCGCTTTCCCGAGTGGCGGCCGGAGCAGAACGGCAAGTTCAGCCTCGATACCCAGAAGCTGCTGAAGATCATGGAGCGGCTCTGGAACGATGTTTTCCGCGACGTGCTGGACCGCACGCATCGCTCGATCGTCAACGAGCTGGTCGATGTGCGCAACAAGCTCGCCCATGATGGCAAGTTCACCTACGACGACGCCGAGCGCGCGCTGGATTCGATGCGGCGGCTGCTGGAGGCGGTGAGCGCGAGCCAGAGCGCCGAGGAAATCGGCAAGATGCGCGACACGATCCTGCGCACGAAGTACCGCGAGCTGGCCCGGTCGGAGGAGCGCAAGAGCAATGTCTCGACCATCTCGACCGAGACCGTCTCGGGCCTGCTGCCTTGGCGGGACGTGGTGGAACCGCACCAGGATGTCGCGACCGGCGAGTTTCAGCAGGCCGAGTTCGCCGCCGACCTCGCCAAGGTGCACAACGGCAGCGCGCCCTACGAGTACAGCGATCCGCGGGAGTTCTTCAGCCGGACGTATCTGACGGATGGTTTGAGCCGGCTGCTGGAGGGTGCTGCGAAGCGGCTGTCGGGCCAGGCTGGTGATCCGGTCGTCGAGCTGCAGACCAACTTCGGCGGCGGCAAGACGCACTCGATGCTGGCCCTCTACCACATGGTCGGGAAGACGCCGGTGCACGACCTGCCGGGCCTAGACCAGCTGCTGTCCGACAAGGGGCTGACCGTTCCGGACACGATCAGCCGCGCCGTGCTGGTGGGCACGTCGCGCGGCCCGCAGGACGTCATCCGGCTAGATGGTGGTCAGGAGATCCGGACTATTTGGGGCGAGCTTGCGTGGCAGCTTGGCGGGCAGGACGCCTTCGACATGGTCGCCGAGAACGACGCGCGCGGGATCGCGCCCGGGTCGAACCTGCTCGAGGCGATCTTCAAGAAATGTGCGCCGAACCTGATCCTGATCGACGAGTGGGTCGCGTATTTGCGCCAGGTTTACAAGGTGCAAGAACTGCCCTCGGGCTCTTTCGACGCCAACATCTCGTTCGTTCAGGCCCTGACTGAAGCGGTGAAGACCTCGCCGCAGACGCTTCTGGTTGCCTCTCTGCCGGCCTCTCAAATCGAGGTGGGGGGCGAAGGTGGTCAAGAAGCGCTGACACGTCTCAAGCAGACCTTCAGCCGGGTGGAGAGTTCGTGGCGGCCGGCGTCGCAGGAAGAAAGCTACGAGATCGTCCGGCGCCGCCTCTTCAAGGAGATCTCCGGCGACAAGTACATGCATCGGGACAATACCCTGAAGCAGTTCGCCAAGCTCTACCGGGAAAACCCGAACGATTTCCCGCAGGGCTGCGCTGACGAGGACTATCGCCGAAAGCTCGAGAAGGCCTATCCGATCCATCCGGACCTGTTCGACCACCTCTACACGGCGTGGGGTTCGCTGGACAAATTCCAGCGCACGCGCGGTGTGCTGCGCTTGATGGCGCAGGTCATTCACGAGCTTTGGATGTCTGGTGATCCGTCGGTCATGATCATGCCAGGCAGCGTGGCGATCAGTTCGGCGCGCGTGGAGCCTGAACTTCTCCATTATCTGCCGAACGCATGGCAGGGGATCATCGCTGGGGACGTGGATGGAATGAGTTCCACACCTTACAAGATCGACCAGTCTGCGCCGAATCTGAACCGTTACTCCGCCACACGCCGTGTCGCGCGCGCGGTCTTTGTCGCGACGGCGCCCACGGAAGGCCAGCAGAACCGCGGGATAGACGACAAGCGGATCAATCTCGGCGTGGTTCAGCCAGGCGAAAAGGTAGCGATTTTCGGTGATGCGCTCCGTCGCCTGACCAACCAGGCGAAGTTCATGCACAGCGACCTCGGGCGCTACTGGTACTCGATGTCAGCAAGCCTCAACCGCGTGGCTTCAGACCGGGCCGGTCAGTTGGAAGAGGCGCTTGTTCTGATGGAGATCGACAAGGCTCTGACAGGCTACATAAACGGCCTAGCGGATCGTGGTCACTTCGATGCCGTCCAGGTCGCACCGGACAGTTCTTCTGAAGTTCCCGACGAAGCGGGTGGCGTCAGATCCGTCGTCCTTGGCGTTGCTCATCCTCATACAGGCCGTGATGGTTCCGACGCATTGGTCGAAGTGAAAGATATCCTGCTTCAACGGGGGGCAACGCCTCGCGTCTATCGAAACACCCTTGTATTCCTCGCTGCCGACAATCGCCAGCTCGACAACCTGAAGGAGGCTATGCGGTCCTCGCTCGCATGGGACGGAATTGTTCGGGACGCTGACACCGGACGCCTCGACCTGAAGACGAGTGACATTGCACTGGCGAAAGACAAGGCGAAAGAATCCAGGGAAACTGTACAAACTCGGCTCAAAGAGACCTGGTGCTACCTGATCTATCCATACCAGGACACCGCACAATCGGACGTGGAACTGACGTCTGCTCGCATCGCGGCACAGGACGGCGTTCTCGGCCGAGCAAGCAAGAAGCTCGTCAGCGATGAGGCTTTGCTGCCGGAAATCGGACCCGAACGCCTAAATCGCGAGCTGGAGAAATACATCTGGAACGGGAAGCAGCACCTGCATCTCAAGGATCTTTGGGAGTACCTGAATCGCTACACGTACCTGCCCCGCCTGAAGAACAGAGATTCGCTGATCAAATCCGTGCAGTCAGCTGTCTCCGGAATGCTTCCAGGTCCGTTCGCCTACGCGGAGAGATGTGATGAGGTGTCCCAGTCCTATGCAGGTCTGGCGATCGAGAAATCCTCTAACACCCTTGTTTCGATTGACAGCGACTCTGTCATCGTAAGGCCCGACGCGGCAGAAGCGAACCGTCCGAAAGCTGCTTCCGCAGCGGAACATAGCGGTCTTGGTGCTGGAACCGGCGTCGCGACAGGAAGCGCGAACGAAGGCAGCGATTCTCAAACCGGTGTCGAGAGCGAAAGCTCCGATGCGCAACCTAAACCGGAAGCAGAGGCCAAGCCAAAGAGGTTTGTCGGGACCGTGATGCTCTCAGCTGATCGCCCGGCACGTGATATGCACCAGATCGTCGAAGCCATCGTGGAACAGCTCACCACGCTGCCAGGTGCCGAGGTGTCGCTGAGGCTAGAGATCGACGCCGAAGTCGCCTCCGGCCTCGACAGAGCAAAAGTCCGGACGCTCCTAGAGAATGCCAGCACGCTTGGCTTCATCGACAAGGCGGTGAAATAGAACAGCGCAGATCCACTTCTGAATCACCCCACCTTCGCCCCCCAGAAGGACGTGTGATCGGCGGCGAAATAGCCGTCCGCGACCCGGAAATACCCCTGCAGCTCGACGGTATCGCCCGCGGTCAGCGGCACCATGGTCTGCAGCCAGAGCGCGGTCGCCTCGGAGACATGTGTGCCGGAAATCTCCCCAGCCGAGCCCCGAATCTCCGTGGCCCCGTTCAGCACGAGCCGCCCGCTCATGCGCGCCGCGGTGCTGGCGTTGACCTTGTAGAGCAGCGTCGCACCGAAGAGGTAAGTACCTTCGGCCGGCGCGACGAAGTGGTTGTTCGCCGCGTCGAACGCCCCCTGATCGTTGTAGTCGGTGTTGTTCAGGCCGATCTTCGTCCAGGTCCCGACGCCGACATAGTTGTCGTAGTTCGTGTAGGCCTTGAAGCGGGGCAGCCGGGGTTGATCGACGATCCCGTTCGCGTTGTCGACACTGAGGCCGTCGTAGAAGGTGCTGCCGTCGGCCGAGACGGAGAGGCGGAAGCGGTCGGAGCCGAACAGTCCCACGAGCGCCTTGGTCACGAAGCCGGTCTGGAGGGTCAGGCCGAGATCGTCGCCCGCCGCCTCCTTGTTCATCGTGTAGAACAGATCGCCGGTGCCGCCCTCGGCCACCGTTTTCGCCGTCCAGAGCGCGGCGTTGAGCTTGGCCGAGAACGGGTTCGAGGCATCGGCGGTGGTGCCGATGCCCAGCAATGCGAGGTTCTGCAGCGTGGCCGGCGTCGTCCCGACCCAGCTGGACCCATCGTAGACCAGCAGCAGGCTCTCGTCCTCGACCCATGCCCGCCAGCCGGTGCGCGGCGGCAGGCGCAGCCAGGCGCCGTCGGTCCAGAGCGCCACGTTCAGGTCCCAGCCTGCCCAGTCGCCGGTTGCGCCCGTGCCGACGATGTAGCGGTCGCCGTCGGCGGGGCTTGGTGGGGGTGCAGTCAGATCGCGGTCGAGGACGGAAAGCTGCACGAGCCCGTCGAGGATCCGCAGGGCCTCGTTGTGGGTGACGTGCTTCTGGGCCTGCGCCGCCAGGATGTAGGGCAGCAGCAGATGGGTCGTGGCGTCGGACATGGGTTGGCCTTCAGAGTGCCAGCGTGACGGTCTTGGGCGCGCCCCGCCCGACGAGGGCGGAGAGCTGGAAGATGCGGATGTCGAGCGTGTCGCCGGGGCCGAGCGGCGCGCCCCAGTCGGCGGTCTGGTCGGCGGCGGTGTAGACCGCGCTGGTGGTGGTCGTGCTCAGCACCCGCTTCACGGTCGCGCCGTCGAGGATCTCGACCTCGTAGACCTCCATGTCTTCGGCCAGCGGCACTTCAAGCCCGCTCCAGCTGTCGGCCGACAGCGCGCGGGACCGGCGGGTCCAGTGGATGGTGAGATCGCTGGGCGTGCTGGGCTTGTGCACGGCTAGGATAGCGTTAATTTTCCGTTAAGACACTCCAGTGTATCATAGATGCCATGCTGCGAATTCTTGGACTTGTCTTTCTTTTCCTTTTTCCGGTTCGGCTCTTTGCGCAAGACGTCGCAACTATGACCACGACAGAATTGATCCAGACTTATGTCGCAATTCAGGACGAACTAAGGGAGCGTGAGGTTACCACCTCAGGAAATTCGTTAACTGGGCAGCTTGGCGAATACCTGTTCATCAAGGCGTTCGAGTGGGAGCCTGCTGCAACTTCCCGAGCTGGATTCGACGCAATGGAGGGATCGCTGCGGATCCAGATCAAGGCGCGTCGCTTGTCGCAGGGGGGAGGGAATGAACAACTTGGCGCGATCCGCGACCTTGATGGCTTCGATGTGTTGGCTGCAATTCTGTTCAGCCATGAGTACGAGGTTGTGGCAGCCGCCCTTATCCCGGCACGCATTGTCCGGACTCATGCGGATTACAGCAGCCACACAAACTCATGGCGGCTAATGTTTACGGACGCCGTGCGAGGACACCCTGATGTCGAAGATGTCTCTCAACACCTTCGAACTATCTGGTTTTGATGTACATCCCAGCCGGTAGATCATGAAAACGTCGGAATCCATGCTAAGCGACCAAAATGACGGTTACCGGGTCCCCGGCGGCAGGTCGTAGGTCGCGCGGTCCTGGCGGACAGTTTCGATCCCGCGCGCCTCGGCGTCGGCGATGGAGACGAGCCGCAGATCGACCATCCGCCCGTCATGCGCGAGCCGGATCGCGTCGGCCGGATCGAGCGCGAGGCGCGAAGGCGGTAGACGGAACGCCGCCGTCTCGCGCCCCACCCATGCCTCCATCAACGCGCGGCGGCAGCGGCGCTCGGCCTCTTCGGGCGGCACCGCCATGGGGAAGCTCTCCGAGGCGATCCGGGTCGTGTCGACGGTGATGCGCCGCGCTTCCACCTGCGCGGCCTCGTAATCCTCGTCGGCGCGGGCGACCTGCCACTTCAGGGCCTGCGGCAGTTCGGTCTCCTGGCCGCGGGTGAACTCAAGGACGTCGCCCTCGCGGGCGGCGACCAGATCGTCTGGGTTGACGGTGGCGACAGCTGGCCGGCCACGCATCACGAACCGGATCACGCCCTCGGTCTCGACCGCGTCGAAGCCGAAGTGGCGCGACAGTGTGGTGATGGAGGCGCGCGGGCGCTCCAGCGCCGTGATGGCGTAGCCCTCGACCGCGCCCCAGAGGCCGGAGACGTCGATGCGGTCCTCGGGCAGCCCCGCCCGCAGGCAGAGGTGCCGGACGAGGGCCGCCAGCGACACCGCTCCCAGCCGCCCCGTCAGCCAGTGCCCGAGCCGCCAGTTCGCCCCGTCCGTCCAGACGTCAGTCAGCGCCGGGAAGAAGGGATAGGGCCGCGCATCCCAGGTCCAGGCGGCGCATTCTGGAACATGCACCATCCGTCCGCCGTAGATCGCGGACACCGGATTGTTGGCCGGGGCACCCCACCAGAGGTAACTGGCCTCGAGATAGGCGCGCTGGATCGCGTCATCTCGCCAGCCGCGCGAGAAGTAGGGCGTGAAGCTCTCGGACGACTTCGGGTCGAAGAAGACGTTCGGCTGGTTGGTGCCGCGGTCGATGGCTGGGCAGCCGAGCTCGGTGAACCAGACTGGTTTGGACTCCGGCACCCACGCTGTCGGCGTCGCGCTCTCCACGCCACCGGGGCGGTTGTAATGCGGGTTCGACCACCAGGCGCGCAGATCCTTGTAGCGGAAGACCCACGGCTTGGCCGCGGCACCGTCGGTGATCGGGGTCCGCACCTGCGCCGAGCGATCGGCCGTACTCGCGTAGAACCAGTCGAAACCTTCGCCGCCCGCGATGTTCGCCTGCAGGTAGGCCCGGTCGTAGATCGCGGGCCAGCCCTCGGCCGCGTCGAGATGCTCGAACCCGTCGCGCCAGTCGGAGAGCGGCATGTAGTTGTCGATCCCGACGAGATCGATCTCGGGATCGGCCCAGAGCGGGTCGAGGTGGAAGAACACGTCGCCGCTGCCGTCGCCCGGCTGGTGGCCGAAATACTCCGACCAGTCGGCCGCATAGCTGATCTTCGTCCCAGACCCGAGGATCGAGCGGACGTCCGCGAGCAATTCCCGATACGCCTGCACCGCCGGATAGCTGCTGGCGCCCGACCGGATCGTGGTCAGCCCCGGCATCTCGGTGCCGATCAGGAAGGCGTCCACGCCGCCCGCCGCCGCACAGAGATGGGCGTAATGCAGCACCATGCGGCGCAGACCCCAGTCGCCGGGCGTGCCTGTCCAGCTGACGCTCTCGCCCGAGACGCTGAAGCTCGCGGGCGTGGCTGCGCCGAACAGCGCGGCGACCTGGCTTGCGGCCGTGGCCGTTTTGTCCACGGTCCCTGCGAACCCCGCTGCAGGCGAGCAGGTGATCCGCCCCCGCCAGGGAAATGCGGGCTGGTCCGTCTCGGCGGCGTTGTCGCTGTAGGGGTTCGGGAGCGTGTTGCCCGGCGGGACGTCCATCAGGATGAACGGGTAGAAGGTGACACGCAGCCCGCGCGCCTTCATCTCCTGGATGGCCTGCACCACGGCGAAGTCGGACGGCGTGCCGCCATAGACAGGGCGATCCTGGTCGTCGCGGCTGACAAGAAAGGCATTGGCGCGGCTGACGCCATTCACCGACCAGCTGGCAGGCGTCAGCTTGTTGTCCGCGATGCGGTAGGCCCGGCGCTGCGCCTCGGTCAGGTGGCCCAGCACGATGACCGGCGCCTCGGTCAGCCCGAGCTGCGTTGCGGCCAGCACACGCCCATGCCCTGCGATCAGCTCCCCGTCCTCGCCGACGAGGCACGGCACGGTCCAGCCGAACTCGGCCATGCTGGCGGCGATCTTCGCGACCTGGTCGGCCCCATGCACCTTCGCGTTCTTCGCGTAGGGCTGCAGGCGCGCAAGCGGCCAAGTCTCGATCCGCTTGGAGGCGAAGGCGGGCGGGCCGGGCTTCGGGCGGGCGACGGCGATGTAGGCAAATGCGTCGGGCCCGAGCCGGGACTGCACGAGGTGGACGAGGTTCTGCTCGGCCGCGCGTCGTGCGGCGGCCGCCACCAGCTGCAGCGTGCGTTGGCGATCCGCCGGCAGCTTCGAGATGACCGACGTGGCATCTACGGCGAGGAAGCCCCGGTGATAGACCAGAGCCTCGCCGGGTTCGGCCTGCGCGATCCAGGCGGCGAGCCCGACCTCGTCGAGCCCCGGCCCGTTCGCGCCGTGCAGCTGCACGACCTCGGCCTCGGTGATGGGCGACAGGCGTCCCATCAGGCCGCTCCTGCGCGCGGCTGGGTGTCCATGGTGTGCTGGAGCTGGTCGCGCTCGAAGGCGACGATGTCCTCGAGCCGGTAGACGACCCGACCGCCGATCTTCATGTAGGCCGGGCCTTCACCCGCCCACCGCCAGCGCTCCAGCGTGCGATGCGAGATCGTCCAGCGCCGGGCGAGTTCCTTCTGATTCAGGCAATGCTTCTGCTGCATCGGCTCTCTCCGTTTGCGTGTGCTTCGGAGAGAGATTGCGAAATCCCGCTATGGGATGTCGTCAGGATCTCAGGGGGATGCAGAGGGGGATGGATATGGCCTTGCAGGACAGGCGCGGACGGCGCGCTGGGGGATCGTCATCCCCCTCCATCCCCCAGCTGATCCCACACCGAGCGCGATCCGGGACCCCGCATGGGGGACGCGGAGCGAGTCAGTCGATGTTCAGACGGTAGCCGCCGCGGCGGTCGGAGCGGATCAGCTGCCGCCAGTCCTTCTGCGACTTGAAGACGTCGGCCATGCGCAGGCTCTTCGAGCCCGCTGAGGACAAGATGGCCTTGCCGCTCTGCCAGGGCTCGCCGCGCTGCGCGGCCTCGTGCAGGGCGCGGACGACCTGCGCCTGGATCGGGCCGAGGCGGAAGCGGTAGCCGTTGCACCGCACCTCCTGGTAATCGGCCGAGGCGATGAAGGTGCTCTCCTCCATCGCCGAGCCGCCGGAGGAGAACCCGGACTGGAGCTCGAAACGATCGCGTTCCTCGCGCCTTAGCAGCAGGTCGCCGATCATCACGAAGACTGGCTTGGCCTCGCCGTAGAGCGTCGCATAGTCCGCGCGCGGGGTGCGGAACTCGCTGACATGGAGCTCGCCGCAGCGGAACAGCTGGAAGACATCACAGGCATGCAGGTCGAGCAACCCGCTGAAGGGTTTCTGCTCCCACGGCACGCGAAACCGCTCGCCGTCCTGGCCCTCCTCATAGTCGCCGAACTCGACCGGCTCGCCGAAGACCCGCACCGACAGCCGGAGCTTGTCGTTCTCGGCTAGGTACACAAGGTCCGTCTCGGAAATCCGCCAGCGCTCGAGCACCTCGGGGAGCGTGAAATACAGCTTGTCGATGTGCACGCGCCCCTCCGATTCCCCTGCCTGATGTTTACCTTCTGTTCTTATTCTCTTGACGAGCTACGATCAATCCGATTTTATCCTATTTCATCCACAGATGGGTGGGGAAACATGAACGAGCATCACACGCTTGCCGACCGTCTCAGGGCCCGGGCCAACCAGCTCGGCCTCAGCCCCGCCCACGTCGCCGAGATGGCCGGGGTGAACCGCTCCTTCGTCTACGACATCCTTCGCGGCCGCTCCGCGCGCCCCGGCATCGACCGGCTGGCCGAGGTCGCCCGCGTCCTCAAGGTCGACCGCGACTGGCTGATCCACGGCATCGGCGATGTCGAGGGCACGCCCCCCTTCATCGAGAACCCGGACGAGGCGTTCGTGTCGATCGCGCATGCCAGCCCCCGCCCGTCGATGGGCGGCGGCGCCGTGGTCCAGGAGCATGACGATCCCGCCGGTCGCGCTTACCACTTCCGCCGGTCGTGGATCCGCCACAGCCTAAAGGCCAGCCCCTCTCAGCTGCGGATCATGCATGTGGAAGGCGACAGCATGGCGCCCACGCTGCTCGACGGCGACACGGTGCTGGTAGACATGGCGCGGCGGGCGCCGAACCCGCCCGGCATCTTCGTGCTGGACGACGGCATGGGGCTGGTGGCCAAGCGGCTCGAGCACATCCCGAACAGCGATCCTCCCGCGGTGCGTGTCATTTCCGACAACAAGCACTACCCCGAATACGAAAGAACGGCCGACGAGATCCACATCGTCGGCCGCATCCGTTGGTTCGCGCGGGAGATTTGAGGTGATCGCGTTCATGGAGGTAGGCGATGCCGATCCGACGTTGGCAACGAGAAGATTTCTGTCTAGCTCATCCAACCTGACACCTTCTCTCTGACACGCACCGTGAAGCGTGACACCAACAAATTCTTGAAATCAAACGCAGATTTGCGATAGACATCAAAGAAATACACTCCGAACCACTGGACGCACAATGCAGCTGGCCTCTTTCACGGTATCGAACTTTCGCAGTATCACGACTGCGAAAAAGGTTCCGCTGACGAACTATTCGGTTCTTGTGGGCGCAAACAACGAGGGAAAGTCAAATATTCTTCATGCCCTAGCTCTTGGAATGGAGGTAATTGAAGGGTTTAAGCATTCAGTCGTTCGGGATCGACTTGGGCGAATTAGGAGTACGAGACCAACCCTTTTAGGCTCGCGGGCTAGATATCGTTGGTCACATGACTTCCCAATAACGAAACAAGTTCGATCATCTAAGGATCAATGCATCGATATTAGTTTTGAATTCAAACTCTCTGACAGTGAAATTGAGGCATTTCAATCTGAGATCGGTAGCAAGTTAAACGGAACGCTACCAGTTCTGGTGCGGCTCTCGAGGGATGACCAAGAAGTCCTGATCCCAAAGCAAGGCCCTGGTGGCGCAGCGCTGAATAAAAAGACCAACAAAATTGCGGATTTCGTGTCGAGGAATGTTCGGTTTGAATATATTCCGGCAATACGAACGTCTGAAAGTGCAGAGAGCGTCATTTCCGATCTACTCTCCAAAGAGCTGGATCGGCTCGAGGGAAATAATGAGTATGTGGCAGCGCTGAAGAAGATTGATGAGATCCAAGAACCCATTCTGACGGCTCTTTCCCAATCAATCACGGAAACCATCTCATCTTTTCTCCCTTCGGTTAAGTCGGTTGAGATAAAGATGGTTCGCGATGCTCGCATCCGAGCGATGCGGCGGGGCCTCCAAATTGAGGTGGATGACGGAAATAATACCCCCCTGGAGCGAAAAGGCGATGGTGTGAAGAGCTTAGTTGCACTAGCCCTTATGCGCTATGCATCTAATGCCGCTAGCGGCTCGGCGAGTTCAATTGTCGCGATCGAAGAGCCCGAAGCGCATTTGCATCCCCAAGCTATACACGAACTCCGAGATGTCCTGACAAGTCTTTCAGAGAACAACCAGGTCATCCTCACGAGTCATTCTCCGCTGTTTGTGAACCCCGCACAGCTGGATAGCACCATAGTTGTTCAGACTAGCAAAGCGGCCGTTGCGAAGAGCATTGCCGAAGTAAGAGAAGTCCTCGGAGTTAGACTGTCTGACAACCTGCAGAGCGCACGCCTTGTCGCAATCGTTGAAGGTGAAGACGATGTGATAATCCTTAAGGCTATTCTTCAGAGCCGGTACCCGGCGCTGGAGAAGGCCATAAATGCCGGGGATCTTGTGTTCGATCCTCTTGGAGGAGCTTCAAATCTCTCCTACAAGGTTCGGACGTACCGGAGCTCGGCCACGTTAGTTCAGTGTTTTCTTGACAGTGACGCTGCAGGAATGTCCGGCGTACAAAAGGCACTTTCTGACGCCATCATTCGGGACTCGGACTACAACCTGATAAACGTTCCGGGGCAGAAGGAAGCGGAGCTTGAGGATCTCTTGGATGCCAAGAAGTACAAAGAAGCGTTCTTCAGTCAATTTGAGGTAGATCCTACAGTGACGCCGCCGGGCGCGAAAGGTCAGAAGTGGTCGGTAGCCATGGAGAAGAAGTTTCAGGCGCACGGGAAGATTTGGGATGATGGGGTGGAAATGCGAGTTAAGCTCTGGCTAGCAGAGTTCGCGAAGGACAATGTCGACAATGTTGTCATGGAAGCTCGGTTCAGCCCAGTCGACGCGTTTGCGAGGTCCCTGATGAGTAAGCTTCAGATCGAACCATAGTTCGCTGGCCGGCTAGTGATGGGCTGGCGGAAGCATGGTCTTCACTATCCCTCGCGTACTTGCTGCTTCGCGCAACTACGACAACGCTATGTTTTCACTTGAATTCCTTTGCCGCTCGCGGCGAACACGGAGCAAATCACCTCCAGAAGTTCGCTCCCCATGCCCGACGACAGCACCTTCGCGCCGCCCGCCGACACGCTCACCACCGGTGAACGGCTGGCGGAGCTGGCCGCCATCCTCGCCAGCGCCATCGCGCGCTCCAACCCACCGGAAACGAACGAGAATTCTCCGCTCGACGGAGACTGTTCGCTGGACATTCTCGCCCTCAGACGCCGTCGTCGGAGACAGGTTCGCAACCGAGTTGGAGACGACACATGAGGAAAAACATAAGGAAATCAGGTGCAAGGGCCGCGCCGGCGGCGCAGGCGGCGGGGATCGACGTCCTGGCCGAACTCGCTGCGCTGAAGGCGATGACGGTGCCCGAGCTGCAGGAGAAGTGGCAGGCCATCTTCGGGGAGCGTGCGCCAAACGCCAGCCGCGGCAACCTCGAGCTTCGGCTCGGCTACCGCATCCAGGAACTGGCCCAGGGCGGTCTGCGCCGCGAGACGCGCCGCACGCTTGATGCGCTCGCCGACGAGGTCGCGAGCGGCAAGCTCGGCGGCATGGTGGCGGACCCGCGCAAGCCAGCGCCCGGCACGAAGCTGGTCCGCGAGTGGGGCGGCGAGGAGCACATGGTCACCGTGCTTGCGGACGGCTTCGAATGGCAGGGCCGGCGCTTCAAGTCGCTCTCGGCCGCGGTCCGCGCGATTACCGGTGCGCACTGGAACGGCTGGCGCTTTTTCGGCCTCGACCAGACCGGAGGCGCGCGATGACCAGAAAGACCCGGACCGAACCGGCGCGTCGCTTGCGCTGCGCCATCTACACCCGCAAGTCGAGCGAGGAAGGGCTAGACATGGAGTTCAACAGCCTCGACGCACAGCGCGAGGCCTGCGAGGCCTACATCGCCAGCCAGCGCGCCGAGGGGTGGGCTTGCCTGCGCGAGCGCTACGACGACGGGGGGTTCTCTGGCGGCACGCTGGACCGCCCGGCGCTGAAGCAGCTGATCGCCGATGTCGAGGACGGGCTGATCGACGTGGTGGTGGTCTACAAGATCGACCGCCTCAGCCGCGCGCTGATGGACTTCTCCAAGCTGGTCGAGATCTTCGACCGCCATGGCGTGACCTTCGTGTCCGTCACGCAGTCGTTCAACACGACCACGTCCATGGGGCGGCTGACGCTGAACATCCTGCTGAGCTTCGCCCAGTTCGAGCGCGAGGTGATCGGCGAGCGGATCCGCGACAAGGTCGCTGCCTCTAAGAAGAAGGGCATGTGGATGGGCGGCTACGTGCCGCTCGGCTACGACGTGGTCGATCGCAAGCTGATCGTGAACGAGGCCGAGGCGGCGCAGGTGCGGACCATGTTCGAGCTCTTCGCGCGATCCGATTCCACCGCCGCCGTGATCCGGGAGCTGAACGCGCGCGGCATCCGGTCCAAGCGGGGCCGGCCCATCGACCGCGGGGCGCTCTACAAGCTGCTGCACAACCGGATCTACCGCGGCGAGATCACCCACAAGGGCGAGACCTATCCCGGCATGCACGAGCCCATCGTCGATGCGGAGTTGTGGGACGCCGTCCATGCCGTGCTGGCCGGCAACCGCAACCAGCGCGCCGGGCGCACCCGGAGCACCGAGCCGGCGCTGCTGCGCGGGCTGATCTTCACCGAGACCGGCGCCGCCATGACCCCGCACCATACGAAGAAGGGCAACAGGCGGTACTGCTACTACGTCTCGATGGACGTGATTCAGAAACGGTTGACGGCCGAACTCCGCGGGCCCCAGCGGCTGCCCGCGGCCATGGTCGAGGAAGCGGTCATCGGCGAGATCCGGCGGCTGCTACGCACGCCGGAGGTCATCGCGCGCACCGCTCGCGCGCTGAAGAAGGAGCGCCCCGACCTCGACGAGGGCACCGTGACCGCAGCGCTCACGCAGTTCGACGATCTCTGGAAGGCGCTGATCCCGGCCGAACAGGCCCGTGTCGTCCAACTGCTCGTGGCGCGCGTGACGGTGGGCGAGGACGGGCTCGACATCGACCTGCGCCACGATGGGCTCGGCGCGCTGGCCAGCCTGATGACGCCGGCGCGGGAGGACGCCGCCTGATGCCCGCGAACGACACCATCCGCGTCCACATCCCGCTCACGGTCCGCAAACGCGGTGGGCGGCCGCGCATCCTGCCGCCGCAGGACATCGACACGTCGGACCCGCCGCCGGGACAGGACCCCCGCGTGCTGCGCGCCATCGGCCGGGCATGGGCGTGGCGGAAGCGGATGGAGCGCGGCGAGGTCACCACCATCGCCGATCTCGCCGCCGAGGAGGGGCTGTCCGACCGGTATGTCAGCCGCCTCCTGCGCTTGGCGTGGCTGGCACCGGACGTGCTCGAGCGGCTGGTTGTGCACCGCGAGCCCTGCGCGATCAGCCTCTACGACCTGTGCTTCGTCGCATCGCTGCCTTGGGACGAGCAGCCGGGGCGGGTATTCGACTGACGGTCAGTGAAAGCTGGCCTGAAACGACGTCGGCGTCAGAGAGACATGCGCATCGAGCGGCGGGTAGAGCTCGAAGGCCCTCGGCTCGCGCGAGAAATTCCACATCCGGAACAGACACCAGTCCGTGCGCCGTTCGTCGGCGACGGCAAGCTCGTTCCGCGTGATGTGGAAAGGCGTGCGCTCCCAGCCGTTCGTCGTCTTCACCTCGATCAAGCGCGGCCGGCCATCGGGCGTATAGCTGGCGATGTCATAGCCCGCGCCGTCGCCGTCCTCCTCCGAGATCCAGCGGACCTTGCGCGCCAGGTCATCGCGCCCCGCGGCTTTCAGCGTGGCGTGCTCATGGGCCAGGACACGCTCTTCGCCAGCGCGGCCAAGGGCGCGATTGCGCTCGTCCCGCCCCGCCACGTCGAACTTGCGGGCGATGTGCAGCATCTGCTCCAGCTCTTGCGGCGGAGGCTGGTTGGAGAGCGTGGGCGGAGGACCGATCCAGACCTGCGCCGCCTCGTGCATGCCGGTCGCAGGGAGCGTTCCTGGCAACCGGCCGAGCCAGTCCGGATGCAGTTCCAGCCACCGCGCCACCGCGTCGACCAACGTCATCTGGAAATTGAAGGCGGGCTTGTAGCCGGGGATCCAGTCCTCGCCGAGCCCCTTCAGCACCGCGCTGATGTTCTGGTGCTTGAACTCGACCGATCCTTCCGAACGGTCGTTCAGAAGCGGCAGGAGCGCCCGGCGATGCTCGGCCTTGCTGTAGCGGCGCCCGGCCAAGTCGTCGGCCAGCATCGCGAAGTAATCCGCGACGATCAGGTCGTTTTCTTCATCGGTCCAGGGGCCACTCGCCATGCCGCCAGGCTAGAGGCACGATGTGCGTTTGTCATCAATGGCTTCACTGAGCCCGCCGCCGCTTGCTCCGCCACCGCTACGCGCCGTTCTGCCATCGTCCCCATCGGCTACGCCTCCTGCATGTTCGGTCTCTGTTTCGGTCGATAGCGATGGAAACAGGGCGCGCAGTTTTGGCGGGGTTGCGAGTCAGGCCATTGGAAAGGCGCGAGAATTTTCGACCGAACCGAAATCAGTGCGGTTCGCCCGACCAGAGACGACGGGCCATTCAGAGACGGAAATCGCTGTGCGCCCGCGTCTCCGCGGTTCGCATCCATCCTGCAAACCCCTTTGAAAGCAGGGGAAAATACGCCTCGGTCGGGCGGCCTGAACGGGTTCGAAAGGGTGATAGTGGCGGAGAGACAGGCAGCCATGCCAGAGTATCAGCATGTAACGGCACGCACCTTTTAATCCATATATGACAGTAATTTAGACCGCTTTCCTGTAACACCCTGTTGCGCCCGATACCGTCCAATGCCATACCTTATAGGCGGGTAGGAAGGATGGTTCATTATGCCAAGGAAAGCGAAAGAAATGTCGGCGGTGGAGGTTCGCAAGATCGCGCATCTTGGCACCGGCGGCAATCGCAACGTGGCCGTGGGCGGCGTTGACGGGCTGCTGTTGCAGGTCACACCGACCGGCGCGCGGTCATGGCTGTTGCGCGCCACGGTGAAGGGCACGCGCCGCCAGATCGGTCTTGGCGCTTACCCTGACGTGACGCTGGCGCAGGCGCGCGAACGGGCGCGCGGCGTCAAGGATATGATCTGGCAGGGCATCGACCCGCTGGCCGAAAAGCGCCGCCTCACCTTTGCGCAGGCGATGGAAAAGACGCTGGAGGCGCGAACGGCCGAGTTCCGAAACGAGAAACACAAGAAGCAATGGCGCAGCACCTTGGACGCCTACGCGGTGCCGATGCTGGGCAACATGGCCGTGTCGGACATTGACGTGTCGGACGTGCTGCGCGTGCTGGAGCCGATCTGGGCCACGAAGACCGAGACGGCATCGCGGCTGCGCGGGCGTATCGAGGCGGTGCTGTCATGGGCCACGGTCGGCGGGCACCGCACGGGCGACAACCCGGCCCGCTGGCGCGGCAATCTCGACGCGGTGCTACCCAAGCCCGGCAAGGTGGCAAAGGTGAAGCACAACCCGGCGCTGTCGCTGGCCGATGCGGCGGACTGGTTCACCGATCTGCGCAAGCGCGACGGCATGGCAACGCGGGCGCTGGAATTTGTCGCGCTCACGACGGCACGATCTGGCGAGGTTCGCGGCGCTACATGGGCCGAGATCGACTTGGACGCGGGCGTGTGGATCATCCCGGCCGAACGGATGAAGGCGGGCAAGGAACACCGCGTCCCGCTCACGCAAGAGGCCGTGGCGCTGCTGAAGGCTCTGCCAAGGATGAAGGGCAGCGACTACGTGTTCCCGGCCGCACGCGGCGGCGCGTTGTCTGACATGGCGCTGAGCGCCTGCATGAAGCGGATAAACGAGGCACGCGAGGGCGGGTATCTCGACCCGCGTTCGGGCCGTCCTGCCGTGCCTCACGGGCTCCGCAGCACGTTCCGCGACTGGGCGGCGGAGCGCACCGAATTTGAGCGCGACATGGCCGAAATTGCGCTTGCGCATACGGTGGGCAGCACGGTTGAGCGTGCCTATAGGCGCTCAGATATGATAGAAAAACGGCGACAGATGATGGCCGCTTGGGCGCGGTTTCTCAAAGGCGAGGCAGGCGCCAAGGTGGTGAAGATGGAAGCGGCAAGATGAATGATTTTATCGGCGCGGACGGCTGGCCGTGCGAATTTGCGATGAGCGGATTCGGCGCAAAATTGATACAGGCAATCTGGGCCATACCGGGCGCGGAGCCGTTGACGGAGGATGACGTCGAAGGCAAGGCGCGGATGCTCTATGCGGTGTCCGAGGGCGGGCGCGATGAAGAGCTGCCGCGCAATCGGCCCGCATCGCAGAAGGCCAGCGAAGGCGAGTTGCGCAAGCTGGCCGCGCTCGCGGAGCGGCTGGAGCGGCATATCCTGTCGATGCGCCAGCCTGCTGTTTCGGCGTTCTATGCCGAAACTGCGCGCGGTGGGCGAGGTTTGTTCGAGCTGGTGCGGACGCTACAAGAGACGCAAGATAACGCGCGCCATGCGTTCTCCGCGCTTGAGGTAGAAAGCACGCCAAGCGGCGCTCCGAAGAAGATCGAAGCGGCGGAGGTTGCCTTTCTTTCGTCTCGACTCTTCGAGCATATCAGCGGGCGGCGGGCGACGTTCACAACCGATCCGCTCACCGGCAAAGTGAGTGGCGCTTGGCCTGATTTTCTATCTGCCGTTTTTGATGCGCTCTACATCGACGCATCCGTTGCCGCGCAGGTTCGCGCGATAAGTGAGAAAACCCCGCGATAATGAGCGCATTATCTCATTTATGAAAGCCTCCTGAAATCTGGCTGATTGGCTCCTGTAACGAACGGAGCCAATCATGCCCGAGACATACCTTAGAGATACTGACTGCGCCGCGCGATACGGTATCAGTCGCAATACGTGGTGGCGCTGGCAGCGCGAGCGCACCGGCTTGCCGCGCCCGGTGCGCCTATCGCGCGGCTGCACCCGCTGGAAACTGTCCGAGCTGATCGCGTGGGAGCAAGTCCGCGCTGAGACGGCGGCATGAGCGCGTCTTTCTCAAAACTGATGAAGCGCGCGCATCTCGGGGCTACCCGGATGATTGGTTACGCTCTCACGATGAACGATTTTGAAACGTGGGAAGCGGCCTCTGCGGTCTGGCAGGCGCGGCTTACGCCCGAGGAATGCGCGGCACTCGCTTGGGCGGCTCTGCGGTCGCTTGACCTGGACCATGCGCGCGAGGTTGCAAACACGGTCATTCAGGACGCGGGCGCACCGCTACCGCCTTTTATCTCACCGATGGACGAGGCGGCATATTGGGCCGACATAGCATCCCCCGAGGAACTGGAAGCCTATTGCCTTGCCACGTTCCAAGCCATGCCGCGCGGTCGGCAGGCGGCTTTCCTTGACCATGTGCAGGGGAGGCAAGCGGCGTGATGCGTGATTTTTCTGACATGGCGATGCAGCTTGATGCGCACCGGGCCGAGTTTCCGCGCGAAAGGACGGATCGGTTGCCCACGGAATTTGTCTGGCGTAACCCGGCAAGCATTCCCCCGCGCCCGTGGGTCTATGGGCGTCACCTGATCCGCAAGCAAGTATCGGTGACGGTTGCCCCCGGCGGCGTCGGCAAATCGTCTCTGACGATCTGTGAGGGGCTGGCGATGGCATCCGGGCGGGAACTGCTGGGGGACTGGACCGCCAAGGGCCTCAAGGTCTGGATATACAACCTTGAAGACCCGCGCGACGAAATGGATCGACGCATCATCGCGGCGATGCAGCACCACCACGTCAGCCCCGAGGAAATCGCGGGGCGGCTCTATGTGGACACGGGCCGGGAACGTGCCCTGAGCACGGCTATCCAAACCCGTGAGGGCGTCCAGATCATCAAGCCGGAACTGGACGCGCTGGGCGATGAGATCGAGGCGCGGGAAATCGACGTGCTGGTGATCGACCCTTTCGTGTCATCGCATCAAGCGTCCGAAAACGACAACGGCGCAATCGACCTGGTGGCGAAGGAATGGGCGCGTCTGGCGGATCGGTGCAACTGCGCAATCGAACTGGTTCACCACACCCGCAAGACCAATGGCGAGGAAGCGACGACCGAAAGCGGGCGCGGCGCATCGGCCCTTCTGGCGGCGGCGCGTTCCGGTCGGGTGCTCAACAAGATGAGCGACGATCTGAAAGCCGAAGCTGGGGTGCAGGATGACCCTGCCACCTACTTTGCCATTACCCGCGACAAGGCAAACCTTGCCCCCGTGGGGGATCGTGTCTGGCGGCGCATGGCGTCGGTGCATCTGGCCAACGGCGATAGCGTGGGCGTGCCCGAGGTCTGGGAATGGCCCGACACTTTCGACGGCGTGTCGGTCGATGATCTGATGTCGGTGCAACGCGCGCTGGACGGCAAGGGGCGGCGCTACTCCGATCAGGCAGGCGACGATTGGGCAGGCGTAGCCGTGGCCGAGGTGCTGGGCTTGGACGCCACGGCGGACCGCAAGCGCATCAAGAAAATGATCGAGGCGTGGCTGAAATCCGGGGCTTTGAAAAAGGTCAAGCTGCTGGATGCAAAGCGCATGGAACGCCCGTGTTTGGAGGTAGGCGAATGGGCAAACCAATGAGTGCCACACCCACCCCTGAAAGCATGGTGTGGCAAGGTGGGGCAAACACCCTTGAAAACAGGTGCCACACCACCCCGCCCCTAACGGGGGGGCGGGGGTGGTGGGGCGTGCATCACCTGTTTGGCGTGGGGTGGGGCAATGATCTGGTCCCAATGCCCCCGTTTCCGAGTGGGCAGGAAACCGGGGGGCGTACTTGCGCTTTCGCGCTGTGCCTACTTGTCCGACGCAGCAATTATGCCCGAAATTTTTGCGCCACATTCATTCAAGGCAACTTTGACTTCGTCAACTGTGAGTGCGTGATAACGTTTTTCAGCCTCAAAGAGAGCCGTCAGTGCCTTATCCGTGTCTCCGCCGGATGCAACGCCAATGCTTGTTCGCAATGCCGAAATCGCATCGTCGCTCCAAGGGTCAAATCCAAGGCTATCGAATACTGTATTTTTCATTTGCTCCGGGAGGAAACTGATCCAAAGCCCACCCTGATCCAAGACGACGGTACAAAAGGCAAATTCTTCAAGCATGTGCTTTCTCGCGTGGCCAATGTCTGTGGGAGGGTCGCATGAAGGCATCCACCAAGGCAATCCGCTTTCTTGAAAGCCTGAGCATCCCCGAGGGGCCGAAAGCCGGTCAGGCGGTGAAGCTGGCCCCGTTCCAAAAGCAATTCGTCAAGGGTGCCCTGGCGGACGGGATCAACGTGGCCTGTCTGAGCATCGGCAGGGGCAACGCGAAAACGGCCCAATCGGCGGGCATCGCCCTTGGCGCGGTCAAGGGCGTCTGGGATCGTCAGCCCCGGCGGGAAATCCTGATTGCGGCCCGGACGCGGGATCAGGCGCGCATCGCTTTTGACTTCGTGGTGGGTTTCATCCGGTCGCTTCCCGAGGATGAGCAAGCGGCCTTCACGATCCGGCGCAGCCCCCGGCTTGAGGTCGAGTATGACGGCGACGGCGGCGGACACTTCGTCCGGGCCATTGCGGCGGATGGCAAGACGGCTCTGGGATCGGCCCCGACTCTGGTCCTGATGGATGAGCGCGGCCATTGGCAGGCGGATCAAGGGGACGCCCTGGAACACGCCCTGTTGTCCGGTCTGGGAAAGCGTGGCGGGCGGGCGCTGATTATCAGCACAAGCGCGGCGGATGATGCGCACCCGTTTTCCGTATGGCTGGATGAGGAACAAGAGGGCGTCTATCGCCAAGAGCACCGGCCCGCCCCCGGCCTTCCTGCGGACGATCTGGAGTCGCTCAAGCTGGCCAATCCCGGCGCGGCATACGGGATCGGCTCAAGCCTTGACTGGCTGCAAGGTCAGGCGCGGCGGGCGATTGCGCGGGGCGGATCGACCTTGACAAGTTTTCGGCTCTACAACCGGAATGAGCGTGTGAGCGGCGAAACCCGCGACCTGCTGTTGACGGTCGATGAATGGCTCTCTTGCGAGACGGCGGACCTGCCACCCCGGCAAGGTCAGGTAGTCATCGGGATCGACCTGGGCGGCTCTGCCAGCATGACGGCGGCGGCGTTCTACTGGCCCGAGACGGGGCGGCTTGAGGCTCTGGGCACCTTCCCGTCAAAGCCTTCCCTGCTGGACCGGGGCCAGAATGACGGCGTGTCCGGTCGCTATGTCGAAATGCAGGACCGGGGCGAGTTGTCCACCCTGGGCGATCAGACGGTTCCCGTCGCGCCCTGGCTGGTCGAGGTCATGGCCCATGTGGAAGGCGAGCCGGTCGCGGCGATCACGGCGGACCGATACAAGCAAGCCGAACTTGGCGAGGCGATAGACCGCGCGGGCATCCGGTGCCCGATCACCTGGCGCGGCCAAGGCTTCAAGGACGGCGGCGAGGATTGCGAGCGGTTCCGGCGCGCGGCCTATGACGGCAAGGTGAAAACCGCCCCGTCGCTGCTGCTGCGGTCCGCTTTCGCGGATGCGGTCACGCTGCGCGACCCGGCGAACAATCTGAAACTGGCAAAGGCACGGTCCACGGGCCGGATCGACGCGGCGGCGGCAACGGTGCTGGCGGTCGCTGAGGGTGCCCGGATGATGGGCCGCCCCGCTCACAAGGGAGGGCGCATCGCATGGGGATGATGGAGACCGCTTCGCGGCTGATAGCGAAACACGGTCAGGCGGCAACGCTGTTGCGGCCCGGTGAAGGCACAACGGACGGCTTTGGGGGATACACCCCCGGCCCGGATACCGAATACCCCGTCACGATCCTGACGGCGACTTACGCGGTCGAGCTGCAATTCATCGCGGGCGGCTTGATGGACGTGGGCGATCAGCGGGTTTTCCTGTCGGTCGAGGGCCTGACCCTCACGCCCGCCACAACCGACCGGCTGCGCATCGGTGGCGAGGTGTTCCGCACGATCCGCGTTTCCCCGCTGGCCCCCGCTGGCGAGGTCATTTTCTGGGAATTGCAGGTGCGGGATGACTGATCGAAAGGAATACGCCCGCCATTCCCGGCGGATCACGCGCGGCCCGCGCTGGAAGGCTCTGCGGATGCAGGCGCTTGAGCGCGACGATTGGAAATGCGTCCAGTGCGGCAACCGGCACCGGCTTGAGATCGACCATATCGAGCCGGTCAGGGACCGGCCCGATTTGGCGTGGTCGCTGTCCAATCTGCAATGCCTCTGCGGGCGCTGTCATTCCCGCAAGACCCGAATCGAGATCGGCCTTGGCCGACCCGACCCCGCCCGCGAGGCGTGGAAAAAGCTGGTCCGTCAGACGGGCCGAAACCCTATCGAGCACGAAAGGAAACCAGATGCTTGATTCTGTGAAAATCGCACGGCGGCAAAGCGAAATCCGCCAGACACTTTCGGAACTGGTCGGCAAGGAAAAGCCGTCCGAGGATGAAACCCGCCAGATGGACGAAATGGATCGGGAATATCGGTCCAACGAAACCCGCTATCGCGCGGCGCTCATTGCCGAGGATGAGGAACGGCGGGAAGCCGGGGCCGATCTGGAAACCCGGTCCAGCCGGGAATGGTCCGAGGTCATGGCGGGCTTTGAAATGCGCCAAGTGGCCCTTGCTCTGGACGAGGGCCGCGCCCTTGAGGGGCAGACGGGCGAGATCGTCACCGAACTGCGGTCGCGCGGCGGCTATCGCGGCGTTCCGATTCCGTGGGAAGCCCTGGAAATCCGGGCCGGTGAAACCGTGGCGAGCGGCACCCCCGATCCGATCCGCACCGCGCCGATCATCGAGAGGCTTTTCGCGGGATCGGTCGCGGCCCGCATGGGTGGCCAAATGGTCAACGTGGGCGTGGGCGAGGTCGAATATCCCGTTGCCACGTCCAGCGTGACGGCGGGGTGGGCGACTTCGGAAACCGGCAATGTGACCGGACCGAGTGCCTACACGACCGTTGATCGGCCCTTGAAGCCGGATCACAACCTTGGCGTCCAGATGCGCCTCACCCGCAAGACGCTCAAGCAATCCGGCAGCGGCCTTGAGCAAGCCGTGCGGCGCGACATGAACGGCGCTATCGAGGAAGCCCTTGACCGCGCGGTGTTCCTGGGCAGCGGATCGGCGGGCGAACCTACGGGGCTTTTCGCGGGGGCGTCGGCATGGGGCATCACCGAAACGGCGGTGGACGCGGCTGCAAGCTGGGCGGCGTTCCGGTCCGAGGTGGTCAGCTTCATCACCGGCAACGCCGCGACCGGCCCCGGCGATGTGCGGGCGCTGATCCGTCCCGAGGTCTGGGACTTCATGGATGGCCTCATGGTCGGAGATGGTGGTTTCAAATTCGAGTATGACCGTCTCACCGAGGCGCTGGGCGCGGTGGTCATGTCGCACAATGCCCTTGCTGATCCGACCGGCACCCCGGCTGAGACAAGCGCGGTCCTGACGACCACGGCGGGCGGTGTTCCCCCGTTCTTCGTCGGCACCTGGGGCGCAATCGACCTGGTCCGCGATCCGTATTCGGATGCGCAATCGGGCGGGCTGCGGCTCACGGCGCTGGCCACGATGGACGTGACCATTTCCCGCGCGGTGCAAACCCGCATCCTGACGGGCATTCAGTGATGCTCTGGGCCGGTTCCAAAGGCGGGCTTGAGGTCCGCACCTCTGCGGACGGGGCAACCGTCCTGCGGGGCCGGTTTCCGTATGCCGTCCCGACTGTCTTGCAAGGCGGTCGGGAACGGCGGCGGGAAGTATTCGAGGCACGGGCTTTCGGTGCATCGGTCGCGGCTGGCGGTGACGTTCACTTGCTGGTGCATCACGACTTTGACCGTCCGCTTGCATCGCGGGCGGCGGGAAGCCTTGAGGTCAGGGACGGCGATGACGCCCTGACTTTCGAGGCGACGATTGCCCCGGAAATGCGCGGCGTGGGCTATGTCACCGACTTCCTGGGCACCCTTGCGGCGGGGCTGGTGGGCGGGATCAGCCCCGGCTTTCGCGTGACGGACGGCGGCGATCTGGTGAAGCGCGATAGCGACGGGCTGTTGCGGGTGGTGCGCTCTGCGGACCTGATCGAGATCAGCGCCGTGACGAAACCCGCATATCCGGCGGCGCAAATCGAGGCGCGCAACTGGACGCCATGCGCGGCGGTCGAGGATCGGACGCTTGCCCATGCGCTCAATCGGTGGAGGCTCTGACATGGCGGTAACACTGAAAGAGGTCGAGGCAATCCCGGCCAGCTATCCGAACGTCACGGGCCTGAGCGTTCCGGCGATGATGCTGGATCAAGCGGCGCTCTGGCAGCGAATCGAGGCTTATTGCCGGATGCGCTGGGCGGTGCGGGAAGTGGTCTGGACGGTCGAGGGGGAAGGCGCATGGGAAGCCCCGTTGACGCCCGCCACCCTGAATGCGGTCGAGGTCTGGGAAAGCGTCGCATGGGTGGAATGCACCCCGGCGGCGTCCCCTTGGGGCGGCTATGATCTGCCCGGTGACGGCCCCTATCGGATCACGGCGGACGTGGGGGGCGGTGACGTTCCCGCGGCTGTCTCTGAGGCGTTCCGGCGGCTTGCCGAATACCTGACGGACGCGACGGATCGGGCGGGCGTGTCCAGCTATTCCGTCAACATGGGTGGCGCGATCGAGGAAAGCTATCAGCGCAACCCGGCATGGGTAGCGCGCGCAATGGAACTGAGCGGCGCGGCGGACCTGCTGCGGCCTTACAAAAGGAGGGCCTGAGCATGTGGCCATTCAAGCGAAAAACGGCTGAGGAAACCCGGTCCAGCGGATCGGGCTTCACGGCTGAGATCATGGCGGCGCGGGAAGCCTATGTATCCGGTCGGCGCGGCATTGCCGAACTGACGGCCACGGCACAAGGCGCTGTGACGCTCTGGGAAGGCGGTCTAGGGCTTGCCGATGTGTCGGGCACCGATCTACTGGACCGGCGGTCCCTAACGCTCTGCGCGCGGTCTCTGGCCTTGCGTGGCGAGGCGCTTTTCCTGATCCGTGACGCGGGGCTTGTGCCGTGTTCCGATTGGGATCTGAAAACCCGCGATGGACGCCCCACGGCTTACCGCGTGTCGGTATCCGAGGCGGGCGGCGGACGGTCTGAAACCGCGCTGGCGGCTGAGGTCTTGCACTTTCGGATCGGGTGCGACGTGTCCGCCCCTTACTATGGCACGGCCCCGCTCAAGCGGGCGCAACTGACGGCGGGGCTGTTGAACGCGGTCGAGACGGCGCTTGCCGAGGTCTATGAGACGGCCCCGCTGGCCAGTCAGATCGTCCCGTTCCCCGAGGCACCGCAAACCGACCTCGAAGCGATGGCGCGCGGGTTCCGGGGCAACCGGGGCAAGGTGCTGATCCGCGAATCCGTCAACGTGGCGGCGGCGGGCGGACCGGCCCCGATGCAGGACTGGAAGCCGCACGATCTTTCCCCGGACCTGTCGAAAGCCATGACGCGCGAGACGCTGGCGGCGGCGCGCGACGGCATCAACATGGCGTTTGGTATCCTGCCCGGTCTGACCGCACCCGCCACAACCGGGCCGATGGTCAGGGAAGCGCAACGGCATTTGGCGCAATGGGTTTTGCAACCTATCGCCACGGGCATTGCCGAGGAAGCGACGGACAAGCTGGGATCGGCGGTCACGCTGGACGTGATGCGGCCCCTTCAAGCATTCGATGCAGGCGGACGGGCGCGGGCGATCACGGCGATTGTGGGTGCCCTAGCGCAAGCGAAAGAGGCGGGCGTTGATCCTGACACGGCAATGAAGTTGGTGGGATGGGATCACTCGGGGTAGGCCGCTTTTTCCCCGGCTTCGGTGATGCGGTAGCCGTGTTCGTTCGTCTCGGGTGAGTCGACCCATTCAATCCAGCCTTTGGCTAGCATAGCCGCAAAGGTCTTTTCCCCAGCGCCCGGGAAAGCCCCCGGCGGCTCAATATGACTGCCCACGAAATGGTGCAGTACGTTCAACTCTCGGCTGCTCGGTTTGTCAGTCATGGCGCTCCCATAGCTAGCTTCTAGATATTCTATAGACGATCTGCGACGGCTCGCAAAATGTTGGAGGTCGCGACTTAGGTGCCATATTTCTTCCTAATAGTTTCAAATAGCTTTGCTGCAGATGCAGCCAGCGATGCGCGAGCAACCGATATTTCATCGGGCGAGGAATAGCCATCTATCACCAGTTTCTTGCTACTGATGTCTAAGTAATCATTGGCTTGTTTTTGGAAATCAAATGCGTCAATACCGGCAGCCTCAAACATTGCAAGAATAACAAGGGTTTGAGCTTCTATCTTGCGTGACCAAGAAAACGCCTCGAAGCTACCGGCGGGGGCGCGTCCCTCGCTTGCACGCTTCAAATCACGATACTGAATGCTGCGAGTTTCAGCCTCGTGATCAATGCTTTCTAGGCATTCAACTAAACGCGCCTTCAACTCTGCACCCACTTTACGGTTATGTTCGCGGGTGTCGAACCAAACCTTTTCGATTATCGGCCAAATAATTGCGATTAATGAGCCCGCAGCTGTAAGGACAAGTGCGACGTCTCGAAACTCCATCTAGATTTACCCCGCCGGATCAATATCATGCAGGTACGAAAACACCTGCTACCCGTTGGACACAAGCGATTTTTATGTAGGCGGGTAGGAGGATATTTTTGATGCCTATTCCCCGCTAAGACGCTGATTGTAAATAATAATTTTGGAGTATTTGGCGGAGAGACAGGGATTCGAACCCTGGAGGCGGTTTCCCGCCTACACGCGTTCCAGGCGTGCGCCTTCGACCGCTCGGCCACCTCTCCGTGCCGCTCTGTTTAGCCGCGCAACGGCGCGGCTTTCAAGCGGATTCTTGACGTGCGATATCCCGCTCACGCGTCGAGGTGCAGTGTCACGCGGCGATTCTGACGGCCCTTTTTCTCGATCTTGCCGAGACGCACGCGCCCGATCTCGCCGGTACTTGCCACGTGGGTGCCGCCGCAGGGTTGCAGGTCGACCTGCGACGCGCCCTGCCCGATCCGGATCAGCCGGATCTCCCCGGCCCCGCGCGGGGGCTGCACCGACATGGTCTTCACCAGTTCCGGCCGCGCGTCCAGCTCGGCCTCGTTGATCCAGTCCTCCCCGACGGCCAGATCGCGCGCGATCATCGCATTGAGCCGATCCTCCAGCGCTGCCTTGTCCCCGGGCGCCTCGGCCATGTCGAAATCCAGCCGTCCCTTTCCCGCGCCGATCGATCCGCCGGTGACGGGTAGCGGGATCACCACAGACAACAAGTGCAGCGCGGTGTGCACGCGCATGTGGCCATGGCGCCGCCCCCAGTCGAGCGTTTGTGTCACCGCCGCGCCGACCGGCGGCACATGGCCCGCCGTGGCCGGAAAAAGGGCGATCCCGCCCTCGCCGGTCTTCGCCGTGGTGGCGATGTCGACGCTGCCGCCGGCCCATTCGATCCGCCCGCTGTCACCGGGCTGGCCGCCGCCCTGCGGGTAGAAAACCGTCGCGTCGAGCACGAGTCCCCCCTCGGGCGTGTGGCCCACGACCGTCGCGTTCGCCTCGGTCCTGTAGGGGTCGTCGCGAAAGAGCATCCGGGTCATCTTCCGTCTCCACCGGTGTCGGGGTCGGCCGCATCGTCGGCGTCGGCGGTGTCGTCCATGTCGCCCTTCGTCAGGTGCGCCCGCGACGTGTGCGCCTTTGGGTCCGTGGCCTGCGCGTCGGCGGAACGCTCGGCATTGTCGTTGCCGATGACCCCGCGCAGGGCCTCGGGGTTGCGCAACCATACCTCGCGCTGCGAGAACGGGATCTCGATGCCTTCCTCGGCGAAACGGCGGGCGATCTCGTGGTTCATGTCGGACTTGACCACCAGCACCCAGTTGACGTCGCGCAGGATGGCGCGGATCTCGAAGTCGAGCGAATCCGCGCCGAACCCCTGGAACACGATGAAGGGCGGCGTCGACATCAACACCATCGGGTGGGCCTCTGCCACCTCCTGAAGTATCCTTTCGACCTTGCGCGTATCGGTGCCGTAGGCGACGCCGACGGGCACGATCACGCGCCCCACCGTGTTGCCGCGCGTATAGTTGGTGACGCGTCCGCTCACGAGGTCGGAGTTCGGAACGATCACGTCGGAGCGGTCGAAGGTCTCGACCACCGTGGCACGCACCGCGATCTTGCGGACGTATCCGTGAATGCCCCCGACCTCGATCCAGTCGCCCTCGGATATGGGCCGCTCGATCAGCAGGATGATGCCGGAGACGAAGTTGGACACGATCGTCTGCAAGCCGAAACCGATCCCGACCGAGAGCGCACCGGCGACGATCGCGATGGATGACAGGTCCAGCCCCGCGCTGGTGATCGCGATGATCGCAGCCAGGAAGATCCCGACATAGCCGATCCCCGAAACCACGGCGTTCTGGCCACCCACGTCCATCCGCGTCTTGGGCAGCACGCTGTTGCGCAGCGCCCCCTGCAGCAGGCGCGTGGCCGTGTAGCCGATGACGAAGACGATCGCGAAGGTCAGGAAGATTGAGGGCGAGATGCGCGTGCCGCCGATCTCGACCCCCTTGAGGATACGGGACCACAGTTCGGTCAGATCGGCGACCCGCGCCCCCCAGGCGAGGGCGAAAAACGGCAACGCGGCCAGAACCATCAGGAAACCGATCAGGACCGGGACCAGTGAGTCCGCCGCCCCGTCGCGGTTGCCGGTGACCAGCACGTAGACCTCGACCACAAGACGTTGCAGCACGAGGAGCGCACCGAGCAGCAACAGCGACGTCAGCGACGGGAAAAGCAGGAAATGCGTCAGCTTGAAATATCCCACGGCGGCCAGCACGGGCGCGCCGACCGACAGGATCCTCAGGACCAGCGTCAGAAACCGGGTCAGGCGGATGCGGTAGGTCTCGTCACCGTCTTCGCCCGCCGCCGCGACGCAATGGACGTGCAGCAGCCCCGCGATCCGGAGCAGCAGCAGGCCGGCCGCGACTATGAAGGGGAACAGCAGGGTGTTGGTGTCGGCCTCTGACCAGCCGGAGAACTCGGCGACGTCACGCAACAGGTGGTAGCCTGCCACCACCAGACCCAGCATCGCGCCATACCACCGGCCGGCGTAGCGTTGCCCGTCGTCAAGCGCCAGCGGCAGCATCCGGGCCTCACGCGAGGGGAAGATGCGGGTGGACAGCCAGCGCGCGATGAGGAAAACGAACGCCGCCGGCAGAAACGCGGCGAGCCACTGATCGGTGCGCAACCCGACAAGGCCCGTCGCGTAAACGGCCTCGATCAGCGCGTAGACGCCGAGGAAGGGCAGCACGAGGCTGCCGAGGGATATCGCGAAGCCCGCCAGCCACAGCCCCGCGCCGGGGTGGTCGCCCACCACCCGCCGCATCAGGCGGCGACTCCATTGTCTGCCGCGGAATACCAGCACCAAACCCACCGCCAGCAGGACCACGACGGGCGGCAGGTCCTCCTGTGTCTCGCCCCGCTGAACCGGGTTGGACCACGCGGAGACGAATTCGCCCTTCAGCTGCCCGGCGGCCTGCCTCAGCGTGTTCAGCGCGGGCAGCCAATGCACCGGGTTGACCGGCGACGGGCCGAATTCCAGCAATTGCTCGGTCTGGCGCTCGCGGATGATGCGATCGATGCCCCCGATCAGCCCGTCAGCGCGGCTATAAGCGACCTCGGCCTTCTTGACCGGCGCCCGCAACTGGGACAGCCGCGCGTTGAGCTGCTCGCGTTCCTGCGCGATCTCGGGGGATTCGGTGCCCTCCTCGGGGGGCGGGCCAAGCGCGTCGAGCTGACCCTCGACGGTCTCGATCGTGCTGGCATTGGACTGCTGTGCCCTCTGGAAACGATCACGCCATTTAACAAGCTCGGCGCGGAGCGATTCCAGCGCCGCGGTGGAGGCGCGGCCGGCCTCCACGGCCTCTTCGGCCCGGCTCGCCGTGCGCGCCCACGCCTCGTAGTCGATTTCCGACTCCGTTTCGGTGTCCTGTGCCGCGGCCTGAGGGACCGCGACCAACGTGACGGCCGCGGCCCCGCACAACAGCGCCAGACAAAGCCACAGGGTTGCGCAAAGGCGGCTCACTCGACGAAAACCCCCGGGATGCTGCGCGGTTCACTCTCCAGCCACCCGGGCACCGGCAAACCTTTCTCACGCAGGAAGGACGGGTTGAACAGCTTCGACTGGTAGCGGGTGCCATAGTCGCAGAGCACGGTGACGATCGTATGGCCCGGCCCCATCTCGCGGGCCATGCTCATAGCCCCCGCGACGTTGATGCCAGACGATCCGCCGAGGCAGAGCCCCTCTTGTTGGAGCAGGTCAAAGACCACCGGCAGCGCCTCCTCGTCGGGCACCTGGTAGAGCATGTCCGGCTTGAAACCCTCCAGGTTCGCGGTGATCCGCCCCTGGCCGATTCCCTCGGTGATGGAATTGCCCGTCGCGTGCGCCTCGCCGTCGCGGTAGATCGTGTACATGCCCGACCCCATCGGGTCAGCCAGCCCGATCCTCACGCCGCGCGGCTGCAGCGCCTGCCCCACCCCGGCGATCGTTCCGCCGGAGCCGATGGCACAGACGAAACCGTCCACTTTCCCGCCCGTCTGTTCCCAGATTTCGGGGCCCGTGGTTTCGAAATGCGCACGCCGATTGGCCGTGTTGTCGAACTGGTTGGCCCACACGGCGCCGGCCTCGGACGTGCGCGCCAGTTCCTCCGCCAGCCGGCCCGAATAGCGGACATAGTTGTTCGGATTCCTGTAGGGCGCTGCCGGCACCTGCACGAGGTCCGCGCCGCAAAGGCGGATCATGTCCTTCTTTTCCTGGCTCTGGGTTTCCGGGATGACGATAACCGTCCTGAAACCCATCGACGCCCCCACGAGCGCCAGCCCGATGCCGGTGTTTCCGGCGGTCCCCTCGACGATGGTGCCGCCGGGGGCGAGCACCCCGCGTTCGACCGCGTCACGGATGATGTAGAGCGCCGCGCGGTCCTTGACCGACTGCCCCGGGTTCAGGAACTCGCACTTGCCGTAGATTTCGCACCCCGTCGCCTCGCTCGCCCCGCGCAGGCGGATCAGCGGGGTGTTTCCAATCGCATCCGCGAGGTCTTTGACGACACGCATCACCCGGACTCCCTCTTTCTTGCGCGCCCAGCAATAGAAGCTGTACCTGCCGAACTCAAGCAGCCGCGCGCAGCCGCGCACGCTCGCGCTGAAGCCACAGCAGCATGAGCACCAACGGCCCGATATTCGCCTCGCCGCTGGCGACGAGCGCCATGGCCCGGTCAAAGGACAGCACATGCGTGCGTATATCCTCGTGCTCGGTCTCCAGCCCGCCCCGCCCCGTTTCCATCCGCGGCAGCTCTGCCAAGCCGAGGTAGCAATGGAACAGCTCGGTCGAACATCCCGGCGAACAGTAATGGCTTGTCATGTGCTCAAGCCCCCCAAGCACGAGATCCGCCTCCTCGGCGCATTCGCGGCGGGCGGCTTCCTCCGGCGTTTCGCCGGCATCGACGCGGCCGGCCACGGGCTCCAGCACCCACGGGCGCGGATCGCCCCGCCCGAACGGTCCCATGCGGAACTGCTCGACAAGCAGCAGGCGGTCGCGCGCCGGGTCATATGGCAGCACCAGCGCCGCGTCGGTGGCCACGAACACCTCGCGCCGGACCTCGGCCCCCATCCCACCGCCAAACGCGGGATGGCGCAGATGATATTCCCGCGTCAGGAAGTACCCGGCATGCGGCGTGTCCATCGCGACCGTCTGCACCGTGTCGGCACCGGTGTCGCTGCGCACGGTGGCGGGCGCGACAGCCTTTGCCGCCTTGCGCGAGGCCGCGCGCCCCAGGATCATCGGCATCCGCTGGTGCAGCGCCGCGGGGTTCCGGGTGCCGTGATATCCCATCACCTCGTCCGCCGCGGCGAGCGCGATGTCTCCCCATCGGTCGATCCACGCCTGCCGGTCCCACGCATCGGTCACGGGGGCGGCCTCTGCCGGTCCGAGAAACGTGATCCTGGCGCTGCCCGCGTCGGGGCCGACATGCCTTGGAACCGGGGCGGCGCCCATCACCGCCGCGAAGAAGGACAACCTGTCAAAGGTATCTCCCGCCTCCACCTCAAGGCCAACCACCGAGCCGCCATGGACAGGCACCGTCAGCGGAAAACACGCATCGCCGCCGGCCACCGCCAAATCTGCGAGTTCGACCTGCTCTGCCCCGTCGGACAGGTCGCGGCCCGCGACCCGGGCCAGCAGCGGCGGCCACGCCATCGGGCCGGTCAGGATCACCCGGGCCATCTTCAGCCCATCCGCCGCGCTATGAATTCGCCGAACAGCCCCAGAACCGCCGCGCCGCCGACCAGCAGCCCCACCAGCGGCCAGTAGGCCACGTTGCCAAGATAGGCCAGCATGATGTTGAACATGCCGACCGCGGCCTCGAAGGGGCCGCCGTAGCGCTGGTCCATGGAACGTTCGATGGCCTCGTAGAAGGCCAGCAGGACCACGGCCCAGAACACCAGCGCGAACAGCCCGGTCAGACCGGCGCTGAGCCCCTGCATGTATCCGCGACCCAACCGCGTGCCGATCACGCGCCAGCCCATCAGAAGCCCAAGCACCGCCGCGAATTCGCTGAAGAAACCGAAATTCTGTTCCACCGGCCAGATCGCCTTGACGATCTGCGTCGCGTACCATGCGAGTGCCGCCAGCCCGAGGGCCGAAACCAGCTTTCCGGCGGTTGGCATCCGGTCGGTGGGAGGCATGCGAGATTATCCGGGCCGTGCGATGGTGATCTGTGTCACGTCGCAGTTTCCTCCACGAAATGCCCCCGCACAAGAGGTGAGATAGAAATTCCACATGCGCCGGAACCGGTCGTCGAAGCCGAGGCTGGCGACATCGTCCCACTTGGCGTTGAAAGTCTCGTGCCAACGGCGCAGCGTCTGACTGTAGCTCTGCCCGAACTCGACGGAGTGCAGAACGCTCAGCCCCGCGCGCTCCACCTCGGCCCGCAGCGCCGAGGGGCATGGAAGCATGCCGCCGGGGAAGATGTATTTCTGAATGAAATCGACGCCCTTGCGGTAGGCCTCGAATCGCGAATCCTCGACCGTGATGACCTGCAGCGTGGCCCGCCCGCCAGGACGCAGCCTGTCGCGCACCGTGTCGAAATAGGTCGGCCAGTAGCGTTCGCCGACCGCCTCGAACATCTCGATGCTGGCGATGCCGTCATAGCTGCCCCGCTCGTCCCGGTAGTCCTGCAGCTTGACGTCCACCATCTCCGACAGCCCCGCGCGGGCCACGCGCTCCTGCGCGTAGGCGTGCTGCTCGCGGCTGATGGTAAGCCCCGTCACCCTCAGGCCGCGCTCGCCGGCGGCGTACTCGGCGAAACCGCCCCAGCCGCAGCCGATCTCGAGCACGTGGTCGCCGGGCCGCGCGCCCATCTGGTCGATGAGCTGGGCATACTTGGCGCGCTGCGCCGCCTCCAGGCTTTCCTGCCCGGTCCGGAACAGCGCGCTGGAATAGGTCATCGTCTCGTCGAGCCAGAGGCCGTAGAAATCGTTGCCGAGATCATAGTGATGGCTGATGTTGCGTTGCGCCTGCGCCTTGGAATTGCCCTTGAGCCAGTGACGCATCCGCTCGTAGAGACGCAAGAGACCCATGCCGGGAAACCCGTCATAGACCTCCCAGTTGTCCTCGTGGAAGAAATCCATCAGCGCCTGAAGGTCGGGGGTGCTCCACCAGCCATCCAGGTAGGCGTCGGAGAAGCCCATGTCGCCCTCGCGTATGAGCCGGGCAAAGCAGTCGGGGTTGTGGATCTCCACCTCGCCCACGGGGCCGGGCCCCTGCCCCTCTGCGCGGAACCGGCGCCCGTCCGGCAGCACGATGTCGATCCGGCCGTTGTTGATGGTCTTGAGGCTCTCGAATACCTGCGCAAAATAACGCGGCAGGTCTTTCTGCCCGGTCGTATCAGTCAGGATCATCCATTTCCCCCAGCGTGATGCGGTGCAAGCATTGCCACACCGCGCGCGGTCGGCAAGCGGTTATCGTGGCAAGATCAGAAATCGCGCGCCTCGTAGGCCGCCAGCGCCCGCTTCCTGCCCTCCGACAAGCCGACAACGGGTTCCGCCGGATACGCGTCGCCCGGCGAAATGTTCCAGCTGCGCGGTGCGGCGTCGAAGAAACTCAGTGCCGTGGACGGCGGGTTTGCCTGGCCCTCCGCGATCCAGCGGCGCCGGTAGTGACCGCCCGGATCGAACTTCTCGGCCTGTGTCTCGGGGTTGAACACCCGGAAATAGGGCGTCGCATCAGGCCCCGACCCGGCCACCCACTGCCAGCCCATGGCATTGCTGGCCGGGTCCCAGTCGGTCAGGCAATCCTCGAACCAGCGCTGGCCGATGCGCCAGTGGGTCAACATGTGCTTGGTCAGGTAGGATGCCACGATCATCCGGGCACGGTTGTGCATCCTGCCGGTGATATACAGCTCGCGCATGGCGGCGTCGACGAAGGGCACCCCGGTGCGCCCCTGCTTCCAACGCAGGACGCTGTCGCGGTTCTCTTCGGTTTCCCATGGAAAGTTTTGCCACCCCTCGCGCCAGCTGTGCCGCGTGATGTGCGGAGCGTGGTAGACAAGGTGATAGGCGAACTCGCGCCAGACAAGTTCCTTCAGCCACGCCTCGGCGCCATTCGCACCGTCCTGCCACGCGCGCAGCCCCGCGTGCCAGCACCGGCGCGGCGAGATTTCCCCGTAGGCGAGGTTTTCCGACAAGCCAGAGCATCCGTCTTCGGCCACGAGGTTGCGGGCCGTGTCGTAGGCGGCGACGGGGCCGGCCACGAACCGGTCGAGCCGGTCCTGCGCGGCCTCTTCTCCGACGTTCTGATAAGGCAGGCAGACAGCGGCCCCCCTGTGCATCCCGGCGCCCATGCCCCACTCGCTCACGTCCTCGCTGACAGGCCAGACTGCCGGCGCGGGGATCCGGCCGGGCGCCGGTCCCGGCGCGGGCACGTCGCGGTCCTTCACCGCGCGCCACATCGGGGTATAGACCTTGTAGTATCCTCCCGCCCCGGTCTGCACCGTCCACGGCTCGAACAGCACGTGCCCCGGATGGCTCCGCGCGTCGATCCCGTCTTCGGCCAGCGCGTTCTTGACCTCGGTATCGCGGGCGATGGCGTCGGGATCGTAGAGCCGTGACCAGTAGACCGCCCCGGCCCCCGTTTCGCGCACGAGCGCGCGCAAAGCCTCCAGTGCCGGGCCGGAGCGCAGGATCAGGCGACTGCCCACGGCTTCCAGCCGGCGGGACAGATCCACCAGCGACAAGCCAAGACGCCATATCGGTGCCGTGCCCTGCGCGTCTACAACCCCGTCGCGTACAAAGACGGGGATGACCGGCCCGCCGCGGCCAATCGCGGCCTCCAGCGCGGGATGGTCGCGCAGCCGCAGGTCGCGCCGCAGCCATAGCAATGTCGGGGACGCGTCGGTCATCGGCAGCCTCGTCCAGTGTTTGCGGGTGTTGTACGCAGGTGCCGGCCCGACGGATCAAATCACGTTGTCCAGGGCCTCGATGAGCCGGTCGACTTCGTCCCTCGTCGTGTAATGAACGAAGCTGAGGCGCAGCACGCCCTTGCGCGTGTCGACACCCATGGCCCTGAGCGGACGAACCCCGTAGAAATCGCCGCCGCCCGCCATGATCGCGTGCCGCGCCAGTTTCTCCGCGGCCGCCTCGCCCGGTTCGGGCAGTTCGACCGCCACGGTCGGCGCCTTGTCGGCGGCCGTGGCGGGGCCGATCAGCCGGACCGAGTCGCGGCTTGCCAGAAAGTCCAGCAGCGGCTGGAGGAGCTCCGTTTCATGACCGCGGAAAAGATCATGAACGCCGCGTGCGCGGGTGGGCGCATCCCCCTCTATCCCGTGGTGACGCGCCAGCGTGTCGTAATAATCGGCCATGCCCGCGCAGGCCGCGACCTGCGCATGATCCGGACCCGCCGGTGTGAACCTCTTGTAGGGCGTATCAGCGTTGAACCAGTGCCCCTGATTTGGCAGCAGCCCGGCCAGTTCCTTGCGGATGACCATGATGCCCTGGTGCGGGCCATAGGTCTTGTACGCCGAAAACAGGTAGATGTCGGGCCCCATGGACCCGACCTGTGGCAGGCCGTGCGGCGCGTAGCTCACCCCGTCCACGCAGACGAACGCCCCCGCGGCATGGGCGGCCGCGGTGATCTCGGTCACCGGGTTGATGGCACCGACGATGTTGGAACAATGGGGAAAACACACCAGCCGCACGTCTTCGTCCAGCAGGCGCTCCAGCGCGGCAAGGCTCAGCAGGCCGGTCTCGGGGTCGATCCGCCATTCCCGTACATCGATCCCGCTGTCGACCAGACGGCGCCAAGGGCCGGAATTGGCCTCGTGATCCTGATCGGTGACGATGATGGCATCACCGGGCGAAAGCCACTCGCGGAACGCCTGTGCAAGAACGTACGCATTCTGTGTCGTCGACGGGCCAAAGCACAGCTCGTCGGGGGTGACCTCCAGCATGGCGGCAAGGCGGGTGCGCGCCTCGTCCATCTCTTCTCCCGCCAGTCGGCTGGCCTCGAAAGGGGCATAGGGTTGCACCTTGCGCTGGCGGTAAAACCGCTCCAGCCGCTCGATAACGGGAGCGCAGGCATAGGAGCCGCCCGCGTTCTCGAAGAATGCCTGCCCCCGCAGGGACGGTTCGGAAAAGGCGGGGAACTGCCCGCGTACGAAATCGGTATCCAGCGTCATGGCGTAACAAAACAGCGCCCGGCGCGCGGGGTCAAGCAGTCCCGCAACGGCCGCGAAACAAAAAAGGCCCCGGCTGTGCCGGGGCCTTTCGCGTAATTCAAGGTCGTGCGCGTCAGCCGACGCGCTGCTTTTCGGACATCAGCCCGCGCAGGATGCCGTAACAGATGATCAGCAGGATGACCGTGAACGGCAGCCCGGTTGAAATCACCATTGCCTGCAGCGCGCCCAGTCCCCCGCCGACGAGCAGGGCGATGGCCACGAGCCCCTCGAAGGTGCACCAGAAGAAGCGCTGCGACACCGGCGCGTCGACCTTGCCGCCCGCCGTGATCGTGTCGATCACCAGCGACCCGGAGTCCGACGAGGTGACGAAGAAAACGATCACCAGGATGATCCCGACCGTCGAGGTGATCGCCGCCAGCGGCAGGCTTTCCAGCATGGCGAAGAGCGACAGCGGCGGGTTGTAGCTGTCGATCACCTGCGCCTTGACGGCGCTGCCCTCGGGGTCGCTGAGCACCTGTTCGATCGCCGCACCGCCAAAGACGGCCATCCAGAAGATGCAGACGACCGAGGGGATGATAAGCACGCAGGTAATGAACTCGCGCACGCTACGGCCGCGGCTGACGCGGGCGATGAACATGCCCACGAAGGGTGACCAGGAAATCCACCAGGCCCAGTAGAACGCGGTCCAGCCCTGCATGTAGCCGGTATCGTCACGGCCGTGCGGGTTGGAAAGCGGGATGACCTCCTGCACGTAGGCCCCGAGTCCCGAGATGAAGTCCGTGAAGATCGCGGCCGCGCCGGCCGTGAACAGCACGAAGAGCAGGAGCACGAGCGCGATGACCATGTTGATTTCGCTGAGCACCTTCACGCCGCCATCAAGGCCACGCAGCACCGAGACCAGCGCGACGGCCGTGATCGCAAGTATCAGGATGACCTGCACGGTCGTGGTGTTCGGGACACCGTAGATGTATTCGAGCCCGGCATTGGCCTGCTGTGCGCCGAAGCCCAGCGACGTGGCCAGACCGAACAGCGTGGCGAACACCGCCAGCGTGTCGATGATATGCCCCGTCCAGCCCCAGACCCGTTCGCCGAAGATCGGGTAGAACGCCGAGCGGATCGTCAAGGGCAGACCCTTGTTGTAGGAAAACAGCGCGAGGGCCAGCGCCACCACCGCGTAGATCGCCCACGGGTGCAGCGCCCAATGATAGGACGTCGCGGCAAGACCCATGCGGCGCGCTTCCTCGACGTTGCCGGCGATGATCGTGCCATCATCGGCAATGGGCGAGGCAACGCCGAGCGGTTCCGAGATCGCCATGTGATATACCGGCTCCAGCACGCCGAAGAACATCAGGCCGATGCCCATGCCCGCCGCGAAGAGCATGGCGAACCACCCCGCGTAGCTGTAATCCGGTGTCGCCTCGGTGCCGCCGAGCCGCACCGACCCCCACGGGCTGATGATGAGCAGCAGGCAGAAGATCACGAAGATGTTCGCCGACCACAGGAAGAACCAGTCGAAGGTGCTGGTCAGCGTCGGGCGCAGCCACCCGAAGAATTCCGAGGCCTGCGCCGGCGCGGCGAGCGCATAGGCCACGAACGCTATGATCACCAACCCGGAGATCACGAAGACGGGGTTGTGGATGTCGAGCCCGAGCGGCCCGATCTTGGTCTGGATGTTGTCCTGACCGATCCTGTAATCGGTCTCGATGATATCCGAATGCCCTTCAGGCTTCGGGATACCCTGAATGTCTGTTTCATCGGCCATGTGCGGCCTCCCTCTCTGATTTTCTTTTTGGTCCGGTCGATCCGCGCGCGGTCAGCTCCTGACCACCATCACCGTGCAGTCGGCATGCTCGGCCATCTTGCCGCCGTTGGACGGCCAGATATAATCGAGAACGTTCGGCACGTGGCTGGCCATCACGACCAGGTCCGCGCCGGTATCCTTGACAGCCTTGAGCAGCGCGTCATCCACGTCCGTGCTCGGGTCGTGGCTGACGATCGTGTCCGCCTTCGCCTTGATCCCGTGCTGTTCGGCCTCGTTTGCGACGAAGGCCTCCAGCTTTTCGGCGAACTCCTGCGGGTTGTGCGCGGTCGCGCTCGGGGTCGCCGCCGTAACGCCGACATAAACGACTTCTGCGCCGTAATGCTTGGCCAGGTCCGCCGAGCACTGAAGCGCTTTCTTCAGATCTCCCTGATGCGCCAGATCCACCGGCGTCATGATCTTTTTGAACACGAGTTCCCTCCTGGTTGGACACCAAGGGAACGAAACGGGCAGACCGCCTCGGCTCCGTGGTGCCTCGTTGTTGCCCTTCAGAACAGGGGGACAAGCAAATTTTCGCCACCCTGACCCGCAACGCTAACGCGATTCCGCACTGACAATCAAATAACCACGACGCCTGAGCCCCGATTTGCGACGCCCTCGCGATGACCACGCGTGCCCGGTCACGTGCGCCTGTCGGCCGTCTTTTCCCCATTGCAAACGCGCGTGCATTACCTATATTCACCCTGTCCCCTACGGGACTATGGGCATAAACGCGCTCGTAATAAGCGGATCGGACCCGGGGGCAGTACCCGGCGGCTCCACCAGATACCCGGTCGTTGGCGGGACAGAGGGGCCGAAACAGGATCGACGAACGTGTAAAGGAGTGGCTTTGTCCCGGTGAGGTACCACCGTTATCGGTCCGTAAAAGCATAATTGCCAACGACAATCGTGCTCCGGTCGCCGTTGCCGCGTAAGCGGTAACAAGACCGAAACCTTGAAGCCCTGTCCTCTAGCAAGGTCAGGCGGGGTTCGCAGGCACCTGGCAACAGAAGCCTGCACTTTCCCTTCAACAAACATCACCCGCGTTTTGAACAGGATCGGCGCCGCGTATACCCCGCCGGCCCGGCCGGTGCGTTCGCGCGTGACAGTTTCATGAATGGGGCGCATTCACCTTGCAACGGCAGTCGGCCGGGTTACACCCCACGCATGGATACGCCGCTGTCTCAGATATTCGCCGTCTTCGCCCGCATCGGCGTGCTCTCTTTCGGCGGCCCGGCGGCGCAGATATCGCTCATGCATTCCGAGCTGGTCGATCGGCATCGCTGGCTCACGGAAAAACAGTTCCTCCAGGCACTCTCTTTCTGCATGCTGCTGCCGGGGCCGGAGGCGATGCAACTGGCCACCTATGCCGGATGGAAGCTGCGCGGCATACCGGGCGGGCTGATCGCCGGGCTGCTCTTCGTTCTGCCGGGGGCGGCAGTCATCATGGCGCTGGCCCTGGGCTACGCGCATTACGGCGACGTCCCGCTGGTGCAGTCGCTCTTTGCCGGGGTCAAGGCGGCCGTGGTCGTCGTGGTCCTGCGGGCGCTCTGGCGGCTGTCACACAAGGCGCTGGCGGGGCCGTCCAGCTGGGCGTTGGCCGGGCTTGCCTTTGCCATGCTCTTTTTCCTGTCCGTGCCGTTCCCGCTTATCATTGCGGCCGCTGCGCTGTGGGGATGGGCGTCGACCCGTCTCACCGACACGCAAAGCCCCCCGCCGCCGCGCGCCGCCCCGCGCACGCTGCGCACCGTCGTGACATGGGCCACGCTTTGGCTGGCGCCGGTGGCCGCGCTCTGGCTGGTGAATGCAGAGCTTCTGTTCGACATCGCCGTTTTCTTCTCGACGCTGGCGGTCGTGACGTTCGGCGGCGCCTATGCTGTTCTGGCCTACATGACGCAGGCCGTGGTCGAGACGCATGGCTGGCTGACCACGCCCGAGATGATCGATGCCCTTGGACTGGCGGAAACCACGCCCGGACCGCTGATCCTCGTCACGCAGTTCGTGGGCTTCCTGACCGGGTTCGACCAGGGCGGCGCGGGGCTGGGCCTCGTCGCCGCGCTGGTCACGCTCTGGGTCACCTTCACGCCGTGTTTCCTGTGGATCTTCGCCGGGGCGCCCTATGTCGAATCCCTGCTCGCGCGCCCCCGGCTGCGCGGCGCCTTCGACGCGATCTCGGCCAGCGTCGTGGGCGTGATCCTCAACCTTTCGGTCTGGTTCGCGCTGCACGTGATCTTCGCCACGGTCGAGCCGGGCGCCCTGGGGCCGCGTGTGGTGCTCTCCAGCCTCGTTCCGGCGAACGCGGCGCTGATCCTTGCCGCGGCCATTCTTCTGCTCTGGTTACGCCTTCCTCTCATCCCGGTTCTGGCAATCATGGCTGCCCTTTCGGGCGGCGCGGAATTTTTGATTTGACGCCGGGGCGCAGCGGGGCTTTGTTAGAGGGAAATCCAAGGGGGCGGGCATAACCCGAAAAACCACATGGATCGCGAGATCGATTACGGAAAACTGATGCACAGCGCCATGCGCGGCCTGATCCAGGAGGTTCTCCGGGACGTCCGCGACAACGGCCTGCCCGGGGCGCATCATTTCTTCATCACCTTCGACACCACCCATCCCGAGGCCGAGCTGGCCCCGTGGCTGCGCGACCGCTATCCGACCGAGATGACCGTGGTCATGCAGCACTGGTTCGCCGATCTGGAGGTCAACGACGACGGTTTCGGCGTGACGCTCAATTTCGGGGACGCGCCGGAACGGCTCTACATTCCCTATGACGCAATCCAGACCTTCGTGGATCCCTCGGTGGAGTTCGGGCTGCGCTTCGAAAGCCACGAGGACGAGGGCGAGGACGGCGCCGAGACCGAGGCGGAGCAGGCCGACATGGCCGAGGACGTCGAGGAAGATGCGCCGCGCACCGACGCGGAGGTGGTCAGCCTCGACAGGTTCCGCAAGTAGCGCGCAGGACTGCATGAAGTTTGCGTGAAGAATCACGCGCGATGCTTGCTCCTCCGGCGGCCTCTGGTACCCGGGGTGCGCCGAACCGTGCAGGAGCGTAGCATGACCAAGGATCTGGGGCTGTTTTTCGGCGAGATGCTGAGAAATCCGGCCGAGGTTTCGGCGCTATTGCCATCCTCCGGCGCCGTCGCGTGGAAGATGACCGAGGGGCTGGAGGATGTCACCGGACCCGTGGTCGAGATCGGCCCTGGCACCGGCAGCTTCACCAAGGCGATTCTGGCCCGCGGCATTGCGCCTGAACGCTTGACCCTGATGGAGATGAACCCGCGCTTTTGCGAGATCCTGCGCGAACGGTTCCCCGGGGTGCGCGTTCTCAACCGCCCGGCGCAGGAGATCGAGCAGATCGGCCTGCAGCGGATCGGGGCGGTGGTGTCGGGCGTGCCCGTGCTGGCCCGTCCCACGATCCAGCGCGAGGTGGTGCGCCCCGCCTTTCGTCTCATGGCGCCGGGCGGGTTTTTCACCCAGATCACCTACAGCCCCGGCGCCCCGATCCCCGAGGAGATGCGGCGCGAACTCGGTCTGTCGGTGCAAAAGCGCGGCACCGTCTGGGCCAACCTGCCGCCCGCGCGTGTCTTCGTGTTCCGCCAGCGCACGCATTGATCTCCGCGGTCACTCGGTTATGACAGGGCGAACCGATCTTCAGGAGGCCCAGCCATGACCGATACCCGCACCGAAACCGACAGCTTCGGCCCGCTCGAGGTGCCCAGTGACAAGTACTGGGGCGCCCAGACCCAACGATCGATCATGAATTTCCCGATCGGCTGGGAACGGCAGCCGGTTGCGGTGGTGCGCGCGCTCGGCGTCATCAAGAAGGCCTGCGCGATGGCCAACAAGGAACAGGGCACGCTCGACGCGCGGCTGGCCGACGCCATCATCGAGGCCGCGGGCGAGGTGATCGACGGCAAGCTCGACGACAACTTTCCCCTGGTCGTCTGGCAAACGGGCTCGGGCACCCAGTCGAACATGAACGCCAACGAGGTGATCGCCAACCGCGCGATCGAGATCCTGGGCGGCACGATGGGCAGCAAGGATCCGGTCCACCCCAACGACCACTGCAACATGGGGCAGTCCTCCAACGACACCTTCCCCACCGCGATGCACATCGCCACCGCCACCACCGCCCATAACGTGCTGCTGCCGGGGCTGGCCAAGCTGCACGCGGCGCTCGAACGCAAGGTCCAGGCCTTCGACGGCATCATCAAGATCGGCCGCACCCATACGCAGGACGCCACGCCGCTGACGCTGGCGCAGGAATTTTCCGGCTACACCCACCAGGTCGCCATGGGCATCGAGCGCGTCAGGGGCGCCCTGTCGCGCATCTACGAGCTGGCCCAGGGCGGCACCGCCGTGGGCACCGGGCTCAACACCCGCAAGGGGTGGGATGTGACCGTCGCCGCCAACATGGCCGAGATCACCGGGCTCCCCTTCGTCACCGCCCCAAACAAGTTCGAGGCGCTCGCCGCCCATGACGCGATGGTTGAAATGTCGGGGGCCCTGAAAACGGTCGCCTCCAGCCTCTTCAAGATCGCCAACGACATCCGCTTCCTCGGCTCCGGCCCCCGCTGCGGGCTGGGCGAACTGATCCTGCCGGAGAACGAGCCCGGCTCCTCGATCATGCCCGGCAAGGTCAACCCCACCCAGTGCGAGGCGCTCACCCAGGTCTGCGCGCATGTCATGGGCAATGACGCGGCGGTGGGCTTTGCCGGCTCGCAGGGGCATTTCGAACTCAACGTCTACAAGCCGATGATGGCCTATAACGTGCTGCAATCCATGCAGCTTCTGGGCGATGCGGCCTCGGCCTTCACCGACAATCTCGTCGACGGGCTGGACGCCAACACCGACCGGATCGAGAAGCTGATGCGCGAATCGCTGATGCTGGTCACGGCCCTCGCCCCGGAAATCGGCTACGACAATGCCACCAAGGTCGCCAAGACCGCGCACAAGAACGGCACCACGCTCAAGGAAGAGGCGATCAATCTGGGCTTCGTCGACGCCGAAACCTTCGACCGCGTCGTGCGCCCCGAACAGATGATCGGGCCGAAATGAACGGCAAGCCGGTCAACCTGAACCGGGTCCGCAAGCAAAAGGCCCGGGCGGAGAAACGCGCCCGGGCCGACGAGAACGCGGTCAAGTTCGGCCGCAGCAAGGCCGAGAAAGCGCGCGACGAAGCCAACTCGGAACGCGCCAATCGCCACGTCGACGGGCACAAGCGCGAGCCATGAGCGACCGACCGGTCAAGCATTCTCTCACACTGCACGGACACCGCACCTCCGTCTCGCTGGAGGCGGAGTTCTGGGAGGCGTTCCGCGAAATCGCGTCGCGGCAGGGCCGCCCGCTCAACGCGCTCGCCGCCGAGATCGACGAGGCGCGCGGCACGGATACGGGGCTCGCCACCGCCATTCGCCTCTACGTGCTGCGCCACTACCGCGATCGGGCCTGATATCCGGCGCGACCCTGGGCCGCCACGCGCCGCCGGGCGGCACGATTTCCGCGCGTCATAGCCGCTCGAACTGCGCTTCCTGCTTGTCGGTCCAGCGCACCGTCAGATGATATCCCGCCTCGTCCTGTGCCTCGGATTCCACCAGCCCCTTGTCGAACAACCACGCGCGCCGCCGCCCGTCGTCGAAGCCCAGATGCAAGCGGGTGAGATGCGTCGTTCCCCGGATCGCCTCCTTCACGGCGTCGATCAACGGGTCCAGCCCCTCTCCCGTCGCCGCCGAGAGGAGATGAACATTCTCGGCCCGGGCCGCGCGGTTCTCTGCCGCGCGCCGCGCATCGGCATCCAGCCGGTCGATCTTGTTCCAAACCTCGATGCGCGGCGTCGTTTCCTTGACGCCGAGACTTTCAAGGATTTCCGCGACATCGCGGGCCTGCGCCTCCGTTTCGGGGTGCGATATGTCCCGCACGTGCACGATGAGGTCCGCCGCCGTCACCTCCTCCAGCGTGGCGCGGAAAGCCGCGACAAGCTCGGTCGGCAGGTCACTGATGAACCCCACCGTGTCCGACAGGATAACCTCGGGCCCGTTGCCCGGAAGCTCGATCCGGCGCATGGTCGGGTCAAGCGTGGCAAAGAGCATGTCCTTGGCCATAACCTCGGCGCCCGTCAGACGGTTGAAAAGCGTCGATTTTCCGGCGTTGGTGTAGCCCACCAGCGCCACGATGGGAAACGGCACCTTGGCGCGCGACTCGCGGTGCAGGCTGCGCGTCCTGACCACCTTGTCGAGCTGACGCTTCAGCCGCACGATCTGGTCGTCGATGGCCCGCCGGTCGGCCTCGATCTGGGTCTCGCCCGGGCCACCCACGAATCCCAGCCCGCCACGCTGACGCTCAAGGTGCGTCCACGCGCGCACCAGCCGCGTGCGCTGATACGACAGGGCGGCCATCTCTACCTGCAGCACGCCTTCGCGCGTTGCCGCCCGGTCGCTGAAGATCTCGAGTATCAGCCCAGTCCGGTCCAGCAGCTTGACACCGAGCGCATTCTCCAGGTTACGCTGCTGCACAGGAGTCACGGGGCCGTCGACGACGACGAGCTCAAGCTCCTCCGCCGCGACCAGGGCGCGCAACTCCTCGATCTTGCCCTTGCCGAACAACGTGCCGGGATGCGGGCGGTTGAGCCGCACGACATCGGCGCCGCACACGGTCAAGCCGGGCAGCGCCCGCGCCAGCGCCACGGCTTCCTCGAGCGCATGTCCCGGATCGCGCGCGGCGGCCTCGCCGGGGATGTCGGGATGCAGGACCCACGCGCGGGTCTCGGACGTTTCTGTCAGGCTCAAACTGCCCCCGGGTCAGGACGCGGCGTCGTCACCGTCATAAAGGTTCACCGGCTGGGACGGCATGATCGTCGACACGGCATGCTTGTACACAAGCTGTGACTGCCCGTCTCGCCTGAGCAGGATGCAAAAATTGTCGAACCACGTTATCACGCCTTGCAGCTTCACGCCGTTGACCAGAAATACGGTCACAGGGATCTTCGTCTTGCGGACCTGATTGAGAAATGCGTCCTGCAGGTTGTGTCTATCTGTTGCCATTTGCGATAAAGCCTTTGTTCTTGCAGACGCCGATGCCGGCGCTTCCCTCGCCCGTTCGCGAGTATGGAGTGCCATAGCCCGAGTTTCCACCCCCAAAATCAACTTGTTGCCGGGATGGATCGCGGCCGTCACTCGCGCCACAGGCTCGGCTTGAACAACGGGATGACGGCAAGCGTCTCAAGCCGTCCCAGAACCATCGCCACGCACACGACCAGCTTGGCCGCGCTGCCCATTTCCAGCAGTCCGATCGGCGTTTCCGTGGCAGACTGGATAAGCGGACCGGTCGTGGAGAGCGCCGCGATGGACAGCACCGTCGCGGATTCGAAGCTGTGCCCAAGCGCCGCGAGAATCGTCGTCACCAGCGCGAGCGACAGCGCGAACATCATGAAGAAGATCCACGCCACGAAGGCGCCTTCGCGGCGTATCCTGCGGCTGCCGCCGGTGGCGCGGCCGACAGAGCGGGGATGCACCAGCCGCTCCATCTCGCGCTGGCCATTGAGATAGAGCGCGTAAACCCGCAGCAATTTGACCCCGCCCGCCGTGGTCGCGACACCTCCGCCCATGATGGACAGCCCCATGAGGATGAGCCCCGGGGTCCCCAGCCCGGACCAGTTCCGCGCGGCGTCCCATGACGCGCTTTCGAAGCCCGTCGTCGACAGGAAGGACAGGACGGTGAACATCCCCCCCCACAGCGCGCGCGCGGCCTGCCCCAGGTTCTCGCCCTCGTCGACCTCGTACGCCCCGAGCCAGTGGCGGGCAAACAGGATCAGCGGCACCCCCAGAACCAGCGCGATGCCGATCCGGAACTCCGGGTCGTTCTGCAACCCCGGCCGGCCCGTGGTGACCGTGTCGGAGGAAAAGGTCAGCCGGGACAGCGCGAACAGCATGAACAGGAACATGATCGCCTCTCCCCCGAGGCCCGCGTTCGACTCCTGCGCGCCGCCGACGGGCGAGATACCGCTCGTCGCCATGGTCGACATCGCGTGGACGGCCGCCACGAGCGGGCGGTCGCCGCAGATCAGCAGGAAAACCCAAAGCGCTCCCGTCAACGCCGCGTAAACCGGGGTGAGCTGGGCCCCGATCTGCGCGATCCGGCGCGCAGAAGAGGCCCTCCGGAAACGGTCCAGCCGCTCCGCACCCTGCCCCGGCTCGGCCCGTGCGGTCACCTCGAAGCCACCCAGATAGAGCGGCGCGAGGATGGCCGAGGCGGAAATCCACACCAGCAGCCCCCCGAGCCAGCCCACGAGGCCGCGCCAGAGATGCAGGCTTTCGGTCAGCCTTTCGGGATCGCCGAACAGTGTCGCGCCGGTCGTGGTCAGCGAGGACACCATCTCGAAATAGGCGTTGAGATAGCTGGTCGTCTCCAGCCCTTCGTAAAGTGGCAGTGCAAGGAAGAGCGGCAGCAGGGTATAGGCCAGAACGAGGGAGGCGAGGTTTTCAAGGTCGGTGGGTTCGCGGCCGACCCGGTGCGTCATGGCCAGCGCGATGATCGAAACCAGCACCAGCCCCGCCAAGCCGGAGTAAAGAAACACCCGCGCAACGCTGTGATCCCCCTGCGCAAGGGCGTGCAGCGCCGGTGCGAACATCGCCAGCGCGAACAGCGCCGTCAACTGCAGTATCAGCGGAAGGTCGAGGATGCGCGCGCCCATTTTTCCGCCCGCCTCAGAAAAAATCGATCGAGACCTGAAGCAGTTGTTCAACCTGCCCCACATCCGCGGCCAGCGCGAACATCACGACCACGTCGCCCGCCTCGATCCGCAGCGTGCCCGACGGTTTCACGATCTTGTCCCCCTTCAGCACGCCGCCGACCAGAACGCCCTCTGGAAAGTCGATGTCCCGGATCGCCGACCCCGCGATCCGGGAGGTGGAGAGCACCTCGGCCTCGATCACCTCGGCCTCGGCATCGCCGAGGGAATAGACCGTGCGCACCCGGCCGTGGCGTATGTGCCGCAGGATGGAGCTGACGGTGGTTGCGCGCGGGTTGATGAACGCGTCGATACCCAATGGCTGCATCAGCGGCACCAGCGTGGGGTCATTGATCAGCGCGATCGCGAACGGACAGCCCTCGGCCTTGGCGCGCACTGCCGCCAGCAAGTTGGTCTTGTCGTCGTCCGTCACGGTCAGGATCGCGTCGGCGCGGCTGATCCCCGCCTCGGCCAGCAGGGTTGCATCCAGCCCGTCACCGTTCAGGACGATCGTCCGCTCCAGCGCCTCCGCGGCCCGTTCGGCCGCCCCCCGGTCACGTTCCACGATCTTGGCGCGGGTGTGGCGGCCGCTCTTTTCCAGCGCCGCGGCCACCGATAGGCCGATATTGCCACCACCGATCACGACCAGACGCTCCTGTCGCCGCTCCGACTTGCCGAACACCTCCAGCATCCGCGGCACGTCATCCACGGGTGAAAAGACGTAGATCTCGTCCCCGGCAAAGAGCTGGTCGCCGGCTTCCGGCGCGAAGAGACGCCCCTCGCGCCGCACGCCCACGACCACGACCCGCAGGGTCGAGAACAGGTCCGTCAGCTGGCGCAGCGGCGTGTTGAGAACCGGGCAGTCCTCTGCCAGCCGCAATCCCAGCAGCTGCGCCTTGCCGCCCATGAAGGTCTCGATGTCGAAGGCCGCAGGCGCCGAAAGCCGCTGCAGGGCGGCCTCGGCCACCTCGCGTTCGGGGCTGATGACCACGTCGATCGGCATGTGATCGCGCCGGTAGAGGTCGGAATAGATCGCGTCGAGGTAGGACTGGCTGCGCAGGCGCGCGATCTTGCGCTGGATGGCAAATACCGAATGCGCCACCTGGCAGGTCACCATGTTGACCTCGTCGGAATAGGTGGCGGCGATGATCATGTCGGCATCCCCCGCCCCGGCCCGGTCAAGCACGTCGGGGTAACTGGCAAAGCCCGTGATCCCCTGAACGTCCAGCGTCTCGGCGGCGCGGCGCACGAGGTCGCCGTTGTTGTCGACCACCGTCACGTCGTTCTTTTCGCCGCTGAGGTGCCGGGCGATCTGCCAGCCGACCTGTCCGGCGCCGCAGATGATGATCTTCATGGGTGCATCCCGTTCCGCGTCGGGAGTTTTGAATGACAGAAGGGGATGTGGCGGTCAATTGAATTGTCGGCGCCGCCCCGGGCGGGTAAACTCCATCCCATGCGGTTGCCGGTCCTTGCCACCTGTCTGCTCGCCGCCCTGTTGCTGGGCGGATGCTTCCCCGTGTCGCTGTACTACCGCGAGGGCGCGCCCGTCGCCCGGGTCGAGGCGGACGAAACCGCCTGCGAGGTCGCCGCGCTGGACCGCGTTCCGCGCGACATGCGACAGCGATACATTCCGCCGGTCTATGATTACGAAACGATCTGCACGCCGGCGGCCGCCTGCCGGACCTATCGGACGGTGATCACGCCGGGCCGGTGGGAGTCGTACGACGCCAACGAAGAGCTTCGCGCGCGGGTGGCGCGGCAATGCATGGCCCGAAAGGGGTACGAACGCGTTCGCCTGCCTGCGTGCAGCGCCGAAACGATCAAGGCGACCCGCAAAAGCGCCAGCCATGTGCAACCACCGATCACCGGCGAGTCCTGCATCATCCGTTTCAGGTCCGGCCGGTACCGCATCGTCACCCCCTGACCGGCGGGCGCGAAAAGCTTGATCGACAGGCCATTGCTGCGCTCTAATCGACGCGGGATTTCCAAGTGGGAGAACGGCATCATGGTCGGCGTGCGGCTTGTGCTTTGTCTGGCCCTCCTGATCGCGGCGCCTGCGGCCCGGGCGCAGGAATGGCGCGAGGCCGGGCACGGGCCGGAGGACGCGTCAGGCGCGTCCAACTACATGACGGAGGGCGCGGCAATCGACGCGGCGAACCTCATCCGGCGTGGGCGCGTCGTCGAGATCGGCCGCGATTACCGGCCCGACATGCCGCTGCGCGACGAACAGCGGTTCGAACTGACCCGGTCGGTGAGCGCCGGGCAAGGTGCAATCCGCGTGGAGTCGCGCGTGACCGCCGCGCTTGGCGCGGGCACCCGGCTCGACGGGCTGGGCCATGTCGGCCATGCCGGGCCGGCGGAGACGGGCGGAAGGTTCTACAACGGTCATGCAACCGCGGATGTCACCGCGGCGGAGGGGGTGCTTGGAATAGAGCATGTCAAGCCGTTCTTCACCCGTGGTATCCTGATCGACATGGTCACCGTGCGCGGCCGCCCCATGGAGGCGGGCGAGGAAATCACGGTTGAGGATATTGAAACGGCACTCGACTGGTTCGGGCTCGCGCCACCCGGCAAGGGCGATGTGGTGATCTTTCACACCGGGTGGGGCCGGCACTGGATCGCGGACAACGACACCTATCTTTCCGGCGCGCCCGGGATCGGCATGGCGGCGGCCGAATGGCTGGCCGCACGGAAGGTGGCGCTCATCGGCGCCGACACCTGGGCGGTCGAGGTGCAGTCGGTGGCCGAAGCCAACGCGCCCCCTGCCCTGCCCGTACATCTGGAACTGATCGCCGGGCACGGGATATTCCTGCACGAAAACCTCGAAACAGAGCGGCTGATCGACGCCGAGGTTGCCGAGTTCGCCTTTGTCTTTGCGCCCGTGCCGTTCAGGGGGGCCACGCGATCACCCGGCGCCCCGCTCGCCGTCTACTGACCAGCCGCTCAGTCGGCCGTTTCCGTCTCGGCGCGCGCGCCCTTGCCGCCGGTTACCACCCCCAGGCTCTTGAGCTTGCGGTGCAGCGCGCTGCGCTCCATGCCGACGAACTCGGCCGTGCGGCTTATGTTGCCGCCGAACCGGTTGATCTGTGTCAGCAGGTATTCGCGCTCGAACGCCTCGCGGGCCTCGCGCAGCGACAACGTGGCGACCTGCCCCGAGAGCACAACGCGCCCCTCCGTCTCGGCCGGCTGCGCCTCGCCCGGCAATTCGCGCGCCTCGATCTCGCCGGCAGCCTCGCCCAGGATCAGCACGCGTTCTATCACGTTGCGCAACTGCCGAACGTTGCCCGGCCATTGCATCGTCTGCAAGAGCGCGTCCGCCTCGGCGCTGAGACTGCGCAGCGGCAGGCCCTGCTCGCGGTTGAGCTGCTCGATGAAATACTCTGCCAGCGCCGGGATATCCTCGCGCCTCTCCTCGAGGCTGGGCACCGTGATGGGCACGACGTTGAGCCGGTGATACAGTTCCCTGCGGAACCTCTCGGCGGCGATCTCGGCCTCCAGGTCGCGGCTTGTCGACGAGATCACCCGCAAATCCACCTGCACCTTCTCCGCCCCGCCCACGCGCAGGAACGTCTGGTCGACCAGCACCCGCAGGATCTTGGACTGGGTGCCGGGCGGCATGTCGGCCACCTCGTCGAAATAGATCACGCCGCCATTGGCCTCCTCCAGCAGGCCGGGCTCGACACCGCGTTCCTCGGTCTCGCGGCCGAACAGCACCTCCTCCATCCGCTCCGGCGCGATCGAGGCGCAGGAGACGGACACGAACGGCGCACCCGCACGGTTGGAATTGGCATGGATGTAGCGCGCGGCGAGTTCCTTGCCGCAACCGGAAGGCCCGGACAGCATGACCCGTCCGTTCGACTTGGTGACCTTGTCAAGCTGCGCGACCAGCGCGCGGAAGGCCGCGCTGTTGCCCAGCATCTCCGACGGCTCCGCACCGCGCCGCTTCAGCGCCTGGTTCTCGCGGCGCAGGCGGCTGGCCTCCATCGCGCGGCGGATGACCACCAGCAGCTGGTCGATGTTGAACGGCTTCTCGATGAAGTCGTAGGCACCCTGCTTGATCGCCGCCACGGCGATCTCGATGTTGCCGTGTCCCGAGATTATGACGACCGGAACATCGGGGTAGTCGCGCTTGACGGTCTTGAGGATGTCGATCCCGTCCATGTTGCTGTCTTTCAGCCAGATGTCGAGGATGAGCAGGCCCGGCGGCTCCTTGCCGATGGCGCCCATGCATTCCTCGGAATTGGCGGCCAGCCGCGTGGTGAACCCCTCGTCCTCGAGGATGTCCGCAATCAACTCCCGAATATCTCTCTCGTCATCGACGATCAGAATGTCGCTCATGAGGTCCTCATACCGCCTGTTTTGTCGTTTGCATCGCCATGCGCTCTGCCGGGACCACCGGCATGCGTATCACGGCCATCGCGCCGGCATGCGCCCCCTCGGCGAACGCCGGCGCGTCCTCCAGCGTGAGCGTGCCACCATGCTCCTCGATGATCTTGCGCACGATGGGCAGGCCCAGCCCCGTGCCCTTCTCGCGCGTCGTCACGTACGGCTCGAACAGCCTGGCACGGTCCTCCGGCAGGCCGATGCCATTGTCGGCGATGCGGATCTCTGCCGTGTCATCGTCGAGGCGGCTGGTGACCCGGATGCACGGCTGATGTCCTTCTGGCGCACCGCTTTCCTGCAATGTTTCAATGGCTTCGCCGGCATTCTTGATAAGGTTCGTAAATGCTTGACTTATCATCGTGGCATCCACGTCGGCCCAGATCTCCTCGGCCGCGTACTCGGTTTCGAAGCGCACCTCCGGCTGACCGGACTCCTGCAACAGAACAGCCTCGCGCAGGAGTGCACCGAGATCCTGGCGGCTGGTCTGCGGCTGCGGCATGCGGGCGAACTTCGAAAACTCGTCGACGATACGGCGCAGGTCATCGGTCTGCCGGATGACCACGCCGGTCAGTGTCTCGAGGTCCTCCACCTGCTCGGGCGAAAGGACACGGCCGAACTTGCGCCGTATCCGCTCGGCCGACAGCTTGATCGGGGTGAGAGGGTTCTTGATCTCGTGCGCGATGCGGCGGGCCACGTCGCCCCACGCCGCCATCCGCTGCGCGGCCACGAGGTCGGTCACGTCGTCGAACGCAACCACGTACCCTTCGCGCGCCCCGTCCCGCGTCCGCCGTGTCGACATGCGCACGAGCAGGTTTTCCATGCGCCCGCCGCGGCTGACCTTGACCTCTTCCTGCACGAACCCGTTCGTGCTGGATTTCAGCCGTTCGAACAAGGCGCCGAACTCCGGCACCGCGAGGCTGAGATCGAGCGATTGCTGTTCCTCGTGCCAGTCGAGCAACCGCTCCGCTGCCCGGTTGACGAACGTCACACGTCCCTCGGCATCAAGCCCGACCACGCCAGAGGACACCGAGCTCAGCACCGAGTCGAACAGCCGGCGGCGGCGCTCGATCTGCTCGGTATTGGCCAGCAACCGGTCGCGCTGCCCCTTGAGCTGCCGGGTCATCTGGTTGAAATAGCTCGCCAGCATGGCGATCTCGTCGCCGCCTTCCTCTTCGCGCACGCGCACGTCGAGATCGCCCTCGCCGACCCGTTGCGCGGCGCTCGTCAAGCGCCCGACCGGGCGGGACAAGCGTTCGGCGAACCACATGCCAAGCCACACCGCCGCGAGGATAAGGATGACCGCGAAGCCGAGGTAGAGCAGGCCGAATTCGAAAAGCACCCTGCCCCGCTCGCTCTCGCGCTGGTTGTAGAACCGCGCCGTTTCCTGCGTTTCGTCCAGCAGGTTGAGGATGTCGCCATCCACGTTGCGACTGACATAGAGGTATCGCCCCGGTATTTCCTCCAGCGGCATCAGCGCGCGGAACTCGTTGTTGTCCCAATCCCGGATGACGACGACGCCCTCCGCGTCGGCCCGTTCGATCTGGTCCCGGCTCGGCTCCTCGTAGTCGAAAAGGTAGGATCGTTCGCCGCGCGCCCGGATTTCGCCGGTCCCGTCGATAACGAACGCTTCGCGCAGGCCGCGCTGGATCTCGCGCTGGCCGCGCGAAAGCACCTGCCGGATTTGCCCGTCATCCAGAAAGACCGTCGCGCGCTTGGTCGCGTTGATGACCGAGGCGAGCGCGCGGGCGTCGGTCACGAGATCGCGCCGGTGCTCTTCCTCGTAGGCCTTGGCGGCGGCCACGGAGCTGTCGACGACGCGCCCCACGCGGTCGGAAAACCACGCTTCCAACCCCATGTTGATCGACAGGGTCGCAAACACCGCCACCGTGATCGTGGGCAAAAGCGCCATCAGCGCGAACACCCCTGTCAGCCGCAGATGCAGCCGCGACCCCGCCGAACGCCGCCGGCGCGCCGCGATCATCTGCGTGAGTTGCTGGAGCACCAGCGCCGCGATCATGATCACGTAGACAAGGTCGCTCAGCAGAACGATCCGCAGGACGTTGGAGGACGCGCCCTTGTCCAGCGGCCCCATCACGAGATAGGTCGTCACCGCAAGAACCGGCCCCAGCACCACGAGCCCGAAGGTCGCCAGCGTGCGCACGCGCCGCAGCCGCCGGAGGCGGCTGATCTTTTCCCAGGAAAATCTGCGTGTCCGGGTCGCCACGCCCGCCCTCCGCCAGGTTGTTGTTCCGCTGCAAAGCACCCCAACATATGGCGTGCCCCGATGCACTGCCCCTCAATGGCAACAGTGCATGTTGCAGTTTTACATCAACTTGCGGCGGCGTGTCACGTGGATATCCAGATCGGTGATCTTCTTGCGCAAGGTATTGCGATTGATCCCGAGCAGATCGGCGCATCGCGCCTGGTTGCCGCCGGTGGCATCCAGCGCGATCTCGATCAGCGGCAACTCCACTTCGCGCAGGATACGGGCATAGAGGCCCGGCGGCGGCAGCGCGTTGCCGTGCAGGTCGAAATACCGCCTGAGATGACGCGCCACCGATTCCGACAGGCTTTCGCCGCCGCCTGTGCCAACCACCGGCGCGGCCTCGGGCTGGTTGCCCAGAACCGCCTCCACCTCGGCGCGGGAAATCTCGGCCCCGCGGGCGGTCAGGCCGATGCGTTGCACCATGTTTTCCAGTTGACGCACGTTGCCGGGCCAGCTGTAGGCGCGCATCAACTCCATCGCGTCCTCGGATAGATGCCGATGAGGTTGTCCCTCGCGCTCGGCCCGGCCCATGAAATGCTCCACCAACAGCGGGATGTCGTCGACACGGGTGCGCAGCGCGGGCACATCCACAACCGCGCCGGACAGCCGGTAATACAGGTCCTCGCGCAGCTTGCCGGCCTCCAGACGGTCCGCGAGCCGGCCAAGGCTGGTGGCCATGAACCGCGGCACATGGTCACCGGGGGCATCCATCATGCGCACCACCCGCGCCTGCGCCTCGGCATCGAGGTCGCCCACCTCGTCGAGCACCACTGTCCCACCCTTGGCGCGCGCCATCACTCTTGACGGGCCTTCAAGGTCGGCCAGGTCGGCGGGCGCGACGGACACGAAAGGCAATGTGCGGCGGTCCGAGAAATCGTGGATCGCGCGGGCGATGAGGGATTTGCCCGTGCCCGATTCCCCGGTGATCAGCACGGGCAGGTCGGTGTTCATCAGCCGTGCCACCACGCGGTAGAGATCCTGCATGGCCGGCGTCCGCCCGATCAGCGGCAGCTCGTCGGGGCGCTCGTCCTCCTCGGCGCGCTGCGCGGCGGCGGCGCGGCTGCGCGCGTCGAGAGCGCGGGCCGTCCGCTTCATCAGGTCGGGCAGGTCGAACGGCTTTGGCAGGTAGTCGTAGGCCTCTGCCTCCTCGGCCTGGATGGCGGTCATGATGGTGTTCTGCGCCGAGATCACGATCACCGGCAGGCCGGGGCGGTCCTCGTTGATCTTGGGCAGCATTTCCAGCCCGTTGCCATCGGGCATGACGACATCGGTGATGACCGCGTCCCCCCGGCCCTCGCCAACCCACCGCATCAGCGTGGTCAGGGAACTGGTGGCATGCACCTTGCACCCCGCCCGTGTCAGCGCCTGTGTCAGAACCGTGCGGATCGTGCGGTCGTCATCGGCGACCAGAACCGTGCCATCCATCAGCTTTCCTCCATGTCCTTTGGCGCCAGCGGCAGCGAGATACGGACCACCGTCCGCCCCGGCACCGAGCTCAGCGAGATCCAGCCATCGTGGTCCGAGATGATCTTGGCGGCCAGGGCAAGCCCCAGCCCGGTGCCGTTCTCGCGGCCGGAAACGAAGGGTTCGAACACCTCGCCCGCGATATCGGGCGGCAGGCCCGGACCATCGTCCTCGACCTCGATCTGCATCGGCAGCGACATGCCGCCACCGTCATCGCGCCGCACGCGCAGGGACTGTTCGTAATAGGACCGCAAAGTGATCGTGCCGCCGCCGGTGCCGGCCGCCTCGGCCGCGTTCTTGATCAGGTTCAGGAACACCTGCTGCAACTGATCCGCATCGCCGAGCGCCAGCGGCAGCGACGGATCGTAATCCTCGCGCACCGTCATGTCGGCGGCAAAGCCCAGAACCGCCGAGCGCCGCGCGCGGTCCAGCACATCATGGATGTTCACCGCCGTCCTGCGCGGCGCCCCCACATTGCCGAACTGCTCCACCCGCTCCAGCAAGTCGACGATGCGTCGCCCCTCGTTCACGATCAGGTCGGTCAGCTCCAGATCGTCGGAGCCGAGGTTCATCGACAGCAACTGCGCCGCGCCGGTGATCCCGGCCAGCGGGTTCTTGATCTCGTGCGCCAGCATCTCGGCCATGCCGATGGCCGAGCGCGCGGCGGACTTGACCGACTGCCCCTGGCTTACGCGCCCGGCCAGTTCGCGCGGGGAGACCAGCAGGATCATTTGCCCCGCCTCGCCCGCCAGCGGCGCGATCTGAAGATTGCATTGCATCGGCGCGCGGTCGCCGGTGCCAACATCCACGTCGTTGACGAAGAGCGGCGCGCCATCGCGACGCGCACGCGCCAGCGCATCCTCCAGCGGCGCATCCACCGCCAGCCAGTCCCACACCGGTTGCCCCTCCAGCGCGCGGGCCGAATGCATCAGGAACCCCTCGGCGGCCGGATTGGCGCGCGTCACCCGGTCCTGGGCATCCAGCACCAGCGCGGGGACCGGCAGGGATGTCCACACGGCATCATCCGAATCTGTCATGCGGCCAACCTCTCGGCGTCTTGCAACGCCTCGGGCAGCAGGGCCAGCACGTCCCGCGCGGCATCGCTGGTGAGAATACGCTTGCGCAGCATTGGTCCGGTTGCCGCGTGATCCATGTACCAACCCAGATGCTTGCGGGCGACGCGGACGCCCAACTCGGTGCCATAGAAGCTCAGCATCGCCTCGTAGTGCTCCGCGACCAGCCCCGCCAAGGCGTCGCCCCGCGGGATCTCTGGCGCCGGCGCATCCCGGAGGGCACCGGCAACCCGCGCCAGCAGCCAGGGCCGTCCTTGCGCCCCGCGCCCGATCATGATGCCGTCTGCCCCGGACTCTTCCAATGCACGACGCGCAGACCCCGGGCCGGTAATGTCGCCATTGGCGATAACCGGAATACTTACCGCCTCGTTCACGGCGCGGATCGCGGCCCAGTCGGCGGCCCCCTTGTAGAACTGGCACCGTGTGCGCCCGTGGATCGTGATCATCTGCACGCCCGCCCCCTCTGCCCGGCGGGCCAGTTCCGGTGCGTTCATCAGGGTCTCGTCCCAGCCGAGCCGCGTCTTGAGCGTCACCGGGACCGACACCGCGCCCACGACCGCCTCGATCAGGCGCAGCGCATGATCGAGATCGCGCATCAGGGCCGAGCCGCTGGCGCCGGTCCCGCTGGCGGAGGTGACCTTCTTGGCCGGACAGCCCATGTTGATGTCGATCATCCGCGCGCCGTTTCCCTCGACCTGGCGGGCGGCCTCGGCCATCCAGTACGCCTCGCGTCCGGCCAGTTGCACCGCCGTGTTTTCGATGCCGAACCCCAGTTCCGCCTTTTCGCGCACACCCGGCTTGGATTGCACCATTTCCTGGCTCGCAACCATCTCGCTGACGACCAGCCCCGCGCCGAAGCGCGACACCAACCGCCGGAACGGCAGATCGGTGATTCCCGCCATCGGGGCGAGGAACACGGGCGGCGCAAGCGCCTTGTCATTCAGGGTGACGGCCATTTGCCTAATCCTTGTGCAGGTACTTCCTTCTACTGCGCGGACCGCGAAACCACAACGTTTGCGCGGTGTGCAAGCTGCTTTCCCGGGCCGGTCGCTGAAAAAATGGGCGCTTCCGGCGGCGCGCGCCGTGATGCAAGCCCCGTATTGCGCAGCACGTCACGGCCAAGCTATCAGACCCCATGCGTATCGCCGCCATCATTGTCGCCGCGGGCCGTGGCACCCGCGCCGGGGGGGACCGCCCCAAACAGTGGCAGCCCCTCGCGGGCCGCAGGGTGATCGACTGGACGCTCAAGGCCTTCGCCGAGGTGGCCGCGCTGGATAGGATTGTCGCGGTGCTGCATCCCGACGAGCGGGACGCGATCGCGCCGAGACCGGGGCTGACCATCGTAGACGGCGGCACGACCCGAGCCGATTCGGTGCGTAAAGGTCTGGACTCCCTTGCAAATGACGGCATCACGCATGTCCTCGTCCACGACGCCGCGCGCTGCTGCGTCCGACCCGCGCTGATCGCCCGGGTCATTGCCGCGCTGCGCCACGGTGCCGAGGCGGCCGCGCCGGCCCTGCCGGTCAGCGACGCGTTGTGGCGTGGCAACGGGGGCATCGTGACCGGCCTGCACGACCGTGCCGGGCTCTACCGCGCGCAAACACCGCAAGGGTTCGATTTCGATGCGATCCTTGCCGCCCACCGCACCCATCGGGGTGACGCGCCAGACGACGTTGCCGTGGCCAGCAGCGCCGGGATGACGATCGAGATCGTTGACGGCGACGAGGATAATCTCAAGATCACGACGCCGGGCGATTTCGCCCGCGCCGAAAGGATGCTGCGCTCCATGGATATAAGGATTGGCACCGGCTACGACGTGCACCGCTTCGGCCCCGGGGAGTCGGTGGTTCTGTGCGGGGTTGTCATCCCGCACGCGCGCGGCCTTCAGGGGCATTCCGACGCCGATGTGGGCATGCACGCGCTGACCGACGCGATATACGGGGCCCTCGCGGAGGGGGACATCGGGCGCCACTTCCCCCCCTCGGATCCCCAGTGGAAAGGCGCGGACAGCCGTGTCTTTCTCGCGCACGCAGTCAGGCTGACCGCCGAAAAAGGATACCGGATCAACAACATGGACATCACACTTGTCTGCGAGCAGCCCAAGGTGGGGCCGCATGCCACCGCCATGGCCGAGACACTGGCACGCATCACCGGCGTTGCGGCCGACCGGGTTTCGGTCAAGGCCACGACATCCGAAAGGCTGGGCTTCACCGGCCGCGAGGAAGGTATCGCCGCGCAGGCGGCCGTGACGCTGGTGCCGTCATGCGGCTGAGTCATCTGGTGGCAACCGTCGGCCTTGTCGGCCATCTGCGGCCCGCACCGGGCACGTGGGGATCGCTCGCGGCATTGCCCCTTGCCTGGGGGCTGCACGCCGCGGGCGGCCCGTGGGCGCTCGGCGGGGCCATCGTTGCCGGCTTTGCCGCCGGTCTTTGGGCCACGCACCGGGAATCGGCGGGCCGGGCGGACCCGGACGCATCGGAAATCGTCATGGACGAGGTCGTGGGCCAGTGGATCGCCTTCTGGCCGGTCTCTTTGGGGGCGGCGCATGTGGGGGTGCCGATCACCGCGCTGTGGCCCGGCTGGGCCGCCGCGTTCGTCCTTTTCCGCCTATTCGACATCTGGAAACCCGGGCCGGTCGGCCGTGCCGACAGGCGCGGCGACGCGCTCGGCGTGATGCTGGACGATTTAATCGCCGGGCTGTTCGCCGCCTTGGGCGTCGTGGGGCTGGCCGCAATGGCGCATCTGGGGATGGGCGTATGACTGTTGCCGAGCTTTTGAACAAGAGCCGCGCCGCCGGCGTCATGATCGCGACTGCCGAGAGCTGCACCGGCGGCATGGTCGCTGCCGCGCTGACCGACATTCCGGGTTCGTCCGACGTGGTTGAACGCGGGTTCGTAACCTATTCGAACACCGCGAAAATCGAGCTTCTCGGCGTGCGCCCGCAAACGCTGCAGCGCCACGGCGCCGTCTCCGAGGAAACCGCCCGCGAGATGGCCGAGGGCGCGCTGCGGCAATCGCACGCCCAGGTCGCGGTCTCGATCACCGGCGTGGCCGGTCCGGGCGGCAGCGCCGAAAAGCCCGAGGGCCGGGTCTGCTTCGGCCTCGCCATGACCGGACGGCCCACGCGGACGGAGACACGCGAGTTCGGCGCGCAGGGGCGCGACAAGGTGCGCGCGCTCGCCCGCGACCATGCCCTCGCCTTGCTCGGCGCCGCGCTCTGAACGCGGCCTCAGCCCTGTCCGTAAAGATCCCTTGCGCGGGCCTCGAAGGCGCGAACGACGCGCTTCATCGCCTCGTAGAAGAACAGCTCGGCCGCCGATTGCAGCAGCCGGTTGCGAAAAGCGAAGTCCACATCGAAATGCACGACGCAGCCTCCGTCCCCGGCCTCTTCGAACCGCCAGTTGGATTTCATGTAATCGAACGGCCCGTCGAGATACTCGGTCTCTATGACGCGCGAGTCCTCCCAGAGCGTCACGCGGCTGCCGAAACGTTCCCGGAAAACCTTGAAGCTGATGACGAGATCGGCTTCCATCACCTTTGCGCCGTCGGCCCGTGGCACCACCTGCCGCACGCGGGCCGCGGCCGTCCAGGGCAGGAATTTCGGGTAGGATCCAACATCCGCCACAAGGTCGTACATCTGCTGTGCCGAATAGGGCAGATGACGGGATTCGGAGTGGGATGGCATCGTCGGGCGGCCCCGGGAATTTACGTGACAGTCGGCGGCTGTTTCGTAGACTGGCGCCGGAAAATCAAGGGTGTGTCATGAGTGAGCGGGCATATGTCATCGACCGCATGATCTCGGCCAAGGAAATCGCCGCCCGCATAGAGGCGCTGGCCCGCGAGATCAGCGCCGAGTTCGCCGGCGCGGAAAAGCTCGTGGTTGTCGGGCTTCTGCGGGGCTCCTTCGTGTTCATTGCCGATCTCGTGCGCGAGCTGGAGATGACCGTCGAGGTGGACTTCATCGAGACCTCCTCCTACGGCAGCGCCATGCACTCCAGCCGCGAGGTGCGCATCCTCAAGGACCTGCGGGGGGACATCGCGGGGCGCGACGTGCTGGTGGTGGAAGATATCGTCGACACGGGGCACACGCTCAGCCACGTGCTTGCCCTGCTCCAGAGCCGCCAGCCTGCGAAACTGCGCACCATCGCGCTGCTGGACAAACCGTCGCGCCGCGAGACCGACATAACCGCGGACTGGACCGGCTTCGAGATTCCCGACGAATTCGTCGTGGGCTACGGAATCGACTACGCGCAACGCAACCGCAACCTGCCCTATATCGGCAGGGTCCGCTTCACGGACCGATGAGCCTTCACTGGCTGTTCCGCATGGCCCGTTGGGCCCGCAACCCGCCAAGCGCGGCACGGGTGAAGCTGGTACTCGCCGTGATCGGCGTCTGCCTGGTGCTGTACGCTGTCGAAGTGTTCGTGGGATGGCCCGACTGGCTGTCGATGGAGCAAGCAGGACGGAGGGTTTGGCGCCCCTGACGGCCACGCACCTCACCATCACGGTCTGTCATCGAGAGCGAAATGGCGCACCTCGACGGAGAAAGTTCGAACACTCTCTTTGAGGTGCTGGCGGAATGGGAGCGCCATCTCACGCCATTAGACCTTGATGGTCTGGAGCGTGATCATGGCGAAACTAACACACAAATTCAATAACTTAGACGGATACGCCCCTCCTGCTGAAAAACCGGCCACCCAAAAGCCGACGCCGTTTTCGTTGCGCCTGAGCTTCGACGAACGGGCGCGGCTGGAACAGGATGCCTCCGGTATGGCGCTCGGCGCGTATATCCGCGAGCGGCTATTCGGTGAGGATGCTGCGCCGCGCCAGACGCGCGGGCATTTTCCGGTGAAGGACTATGCTGCCCTTGGGCGCGTGCTGGCTGCGCTCGGTCAGTCGCGCCTGTCAAACAACCTCAACCAGCTCGCCAAGGCGGTGAACACAGGCTCGCTGCCCGTCACGCCGGAGACCGAAGCCGATCTGCGGCAGGCGTGCAAGGATGTGCAGGCGATGCGGCGCGATCTGCTGATCGCGCTCGGCCTGCACGAGACGGGATCAGCCTCCAAAGCCGGACCGGAGCTGAAACCATGATCCTCAAGGCCAAAGAACGCGGCGGCGGAGCGCAGCTTGCCCGTTACCTGCTTTCGATGCGGGACAACGATCATGTCGAGTTGCACGAGGTTCGCGGCTTCGTCGGCGATGATCTGTTGTCCGCCTTCCGCGAAGTCGATGCCATTGCCAAAGGCACGCGCTGCGAAAATTATCTGTTCTCGGCCAGTCTCAACCCGCCTGGCGGCGAAACCGTCACAACCGCCGATTTCGAGACCGCCGCCGATGAGGTCGAGCGCAAGCTCGGCCTTGAGGGCCAACCCCGCGCCATAGTCTTCCACGAGAAGGACGGGCGGCGGCACGCCCATGTTGTCTGGTCGCGCATTGATGCCGACCGGATGCGGGCGATCAACCTGCCGCATTACAAGATGCGCCTGCGGGATGTGTCGCGCGATCTGTTCCGCAGCCATGGCTGGGAAATGCCGAAGGGACTGCGCGACTGGCGGGAGCGCGATCCACTCGGCTACACAGGCGAGGAATGGCAGCAAGCGCGGCGCGTTGGCCTCGATCCCAAACACATAAAGGCGCTGTTTCAGGAAAGCTGGAACCGCTCGGATTCCGGCACCGCCTTCGCGCAAGCGCTCAAGGAACGCGGCTTCGTGCTTGCGCGCGGTGATCGGCGCGGCTTTGTCGCTGTCGATTATCGCGGTGAAGTCTACGCGGTCGCGCGGCAGGCAGGCGTGAAGACCAAGGATGTGGCGGCACGACTCGGCAATCCCGAAGCCTATCCGTCGGTCGATGAAGCCCGCACCTATATCGCCGCCCGCATGTCGGAGCGGATCAAGGGCTTCATCCGGCAGGCGGAGCTGGAAGCCGGACAGGGCCGCAAGGCACTGGAAGCCGAGCGCAGCGAACTGGCCAATCGGCATCGGCAGGCGCGGCAAGCGCAGAAAGAAGCACAGGAAAAACGCTGGATCGCCGAAACCAATGCGCGCGCGGCACGACTGCCGCGCGGGATTTCCGGCCTCTGGCAGCGCCTGACCGGCAAATACAGCAAGATCAAGGAGCGCAATGATCGCGAAGCCTGGGCCGCGCTCGTACGCGACCGCGCCGAACGTGACAGCCTGATCGCCCGCCAGCTTGACGAGCGCCGCGCGCTGCAAGAGCGGATTCGGGAACAGCGCGAACGGCAGCAGGCCGATCTGCTCCTGCTGCGCGAGGATGTCGCCCGTTATCAGGATATGGCCCTGCCGGAGCGGGAACCGCAGCAACGCGAGCCCGATCCCGAACGCGAAAACCGCAAGCGTCAACGTGGCCGCGACCGAAGGCGGGATCGCGGATTTGAACGATAGAGAAAGAAAGGAAAAACCAATGGATGAGTTCATCTGCATTGTCTTCGTACCGCGCCGTGTCCTGACGCTGTACGAAGCTGTTTACGCGTATCCGAAGGATGTGTGCGATATGGCCGAAGAGGACATAAGGCTCGCCGATGAGGCGCATGAAAGCGAGCATCACGACGCGCAGCACTTCATGCACATGTATGAAAATCAGGACATGTGCGGGGCGATCAAGGTCATCATCGTCGATGATCCGTCACTTGACCGTCTGCACTGCGTGCTGCCCGAAAATCTGAACTGAAGCGTCGCCCTCGATGGAGGGCGGCGTTCAGGATGCGGTGTCGGCATCAAACGGGTGCCGCGCCCTCGCACTGGTACAGGACGTCATGACCAAGGGGGCCGCAGTCGCGCCAGCGTTCGTCATGGATCGATGTGTCTTTGGCGATCTGGACGGCGACGTCCTCGTCGTCGGCCTCGATGATGATGTTGTGCACGACATATTCGCCGCGTGAGATGATGTAGCGTGGCATGGTGTTTTCCTTTCCTTGCATGAATTTGAGTGAGAAGCGGGGCGCGCTCATGCGCGCCCGTTTTCCTTTTCGTTCTGGTGATCCGGCCCTTCGAGGGGCTGGCGCAGGACGATGCGGCCATTGATCGGCACCGTTTCGAGCTGGAGAGTGTAGCCCTTGTCGTCCTTGTGCCGCCAGGCGGCTCCGACCTTGTTCCAGTACGATTTCTCGCCCTTGTCGATGACGTGCCAGGCCAGAAAGTCCGGCGCGTTGTACTGCGGGGTTTCAGATTTTTTCTGTGTGCGTGCCATGATGGTTCTCCTTTGGCTTGGGGTTGGCTCGTTACGCCATTCCGCAAGACCGGACGAAGAAGGCACGGCGTCATTTCCAACACGGTCCGGCTCTGCCGGAGTGGTGCGGGCAGGAAATTGATGGCGGGCCGCGTGCGGTCAGGAAGTCAGGCGTTACCCGAAAACGAGCCGACCGCGATCCAAAGAGCGTTCATCGCACAGACATCACATGAGTTGATACCCAAGCGATCAAGGCGCTCCCCTCTTTCCTCTGGCGACCGTCCTGCGGTGCTTCCGAGAATTCAGTGCTGGCAGAAAGGGCCACACTTGGCGGCCAAGGCGATAAGCCTGCTCCACTGCGTTGCGCCCGAAGGTGTCCGCGATGGCCGCTTCCTGCGTCGTCCTGATTCCGAGAAGACCTGGATAGGCCGGGTCTCGAAGAGGAAAAGGAGGATCACATGATCACGCTTCTCACCATGCAAGAGCTGCACGGCTTGACCGCTCAGGAACTCGGCGAACTGCATCAACTTTTTTCGATTCTGCTGATCGAAACCGAGCCCGACACGCCGGATCGCCGCAATATACTGGCAACGCTCGAAAATATCGAACGCGCGATGCATAGTAAGGCGCGACCTGCCGTACGGCCGCTGTGCCGTCGCTAACCAACGCGGATCGGCCTTGTCAGGGCCGACCCGCTTATTATCTCAATCGATACTGGAACGGACCATAATTGCGTCAGTTCATCTGTGCACTTGCTTCTTGTTCGTCAAGCCGCTGGAATAGCCGGTAAATCTTATCTCTGAATTCTTGGTTCATTGCACCATACTCGTCGAAGTATTCGATGATGAGATCGACTTGCTCTTTCGAGTTTCGTCGTAGCTTATAGATCGCCTCTAACTGTTCGGGCCGCAAATAGTTCGGAAGGTGCTTGTGTATGTCTGGAATGCGCTCCCAGTTTAACCAGTTGCCTATCAGAGCGTTCCAGCTCATGCGCACAGAACGCCTATTCTTCTCAAGTATACATCGGTCATAGTCCTGCAACGCCAAAGGTGGTTGGTTGTCAATTACGTTGTCGAGCCAGCCATAAAACCCTTCTAATCGGGACCGGTATTCATCGAAGAAGGTGAGAAGGTTAATTCCGCTCTCGTAGCTTTGGATCAGCGCGCGCATTGGTACGTATTTCGGACCGTCATAGTTGCCTGACTGCTTGATAGCGCGTTCAAGTTCATCGCGATCTATCCTGAATTCTGCCGTTCGCGTGCCCGCAATGTCGGAGCTCAACGACCAGCCTGTCTTGACGATGTGGAGATGATGAAGGAGCACCCGTAAGGCAATAACAAGGTCATGCAAGCCATCATCGCTAAAGCAGGCGTTCACCTGATCCTTGAATTCAGGAATCTTGAACACAGCGTTCAGTCGCCTAGCATGATCCACCAGCGACGCCGCCGCATTTGCAACACCAAAGAGCTCTTTCTGAATTCGTCTTTCGATGGCTTCCAGTTTGTCTTTGTTCTTCGGCATCATGATTTCGGCAGTCTCAGCCGTGGCGAGCCTCTCGAAATTGCGAAGAGCCTCGGCAAGATCGTCGAGCGATTGGAACATGATGGAGAGGCTGGCGCGGTAGTGTTCGCGTCGTTCGGCGAAAATAAAACCGCTGTGCTCGCGAAGGGCCTGATGGGCGGCTGTCGGAAACAAACTCAGGACACGCTCAAGAACAGAGTCTGGAAGAGGAATACTGCTCGCCGCTACAAGCTGCTTAATCTCTTCGAACTCTCTCGCCTTGCGTTCGTTATCGAGCCGAAGGAAGTCAGAGAACTCTAGCGCCATCTTAGGTTCAAATTTGCTTGCCATTATGGGACTATATCATATTGATTTTCGAAGAGAAATCACAATGAAGTGCGAGGGAGTAGTAGTCGGCTGGCCGTGAGGCCAGCCGAAATTTTTCCACCGCTAGAACAGCGATAGCTGCGCGCCGTTCCAGCCGGTTTGCGCGGCCTCGTGGTCGAGCCATGCCGTGACAAAGGCCACCGCGCCGCCGTAGTCGGCGACATGGCCGCAGGGCAGAAAGTTCGAGCGGTAGCCGGTTTCGGTGACGGGAAGCGGCACGCGGCCTGCGCTGCGCAGTTCTATGTGATCACTCATGCCGAATCTTTCCGGCGTGAAGGTGATCTCGATATCGATTCCGCGCCATGTGATGTTGTGCTTTTCCATCGGTCAGCCCTCCTTGCGGGCAGAGCCGCCGCTTACGCGGCGGCTCCTTCCTGCTGCTGGGGCTCCTCGATGACGGGCTGCAAGCCGTGCAAGAAATCCGCTGCACGCTGCGCATGGGCGGCGGCGCTGAAGATCGCGCGCTTGTCATCGCGCAGCACCTTGAGCCAGCTCTGGATATAGGCGGCATGATCGGTGCCAGGCTCCGGCGTCAGCGCCAGATCAGCGCAAAGGAATGCCGCGCCAAGCTCGGCGACCAGTTCCTCGCGGGCGTAACCTTCATCGCCCCACCGCTTGCGCCCGAATTCACGGTCAAGGCGCTTCTCGTGCTTCGTCCAGTGAGTCAATTCATGGGCAAGGGTCGCATAGTACGCTTCTGGGCTGCGGAAGCTCTCGAAATGCGGCATCTGCACGTGATCTGTCCCGCCGCTGTAATATGCCCTGTTCCCGCCGCTGCGGATGTCTGCGCCCGTGGCGGCAAAGAATTCTTCGGCATGGTCAATGCGCTGCGCAGGGTCGATGACGGGCTCGGGCTCCCTGTAGAAATGTTCCGGCAGCCCTTCGATCTGCTCGACGTTAAAGACGCTGTAGCCCTTCATAAATGGGATTTTGCGCTCTTCCTCGCTGCCGTCATCCTGCTCTTCGATCTTGGTGATGGTGTTGGCATAGACAACAAGATTGCCACGCTCGCCCTTGCGGACGTGTGCGCCATATTCCTTGGCTTGGCGGTAGGTCATCCAGAACGGCGACAGGTAGCCGCCTTCCATGGCCGCACCCCAGAGCATCAGCACATTGATGCCGCTGTAGGCCATGCCGTTATGACGCAGCGGCTTGATGATCCGACCGTCCATGTTTCCGGCGGACCATGGCTTGTGCCATGTCAGTTCGCCTTGCTCCAGATCGGCAATGATCTTGTCTGTAACTTTCTGGTAAATGTCCTGTTTCATTGGCCCTTTCTCCTTTTAAAGCCGGTTGCACATGCAACCGGACTAGGCCCGCGCCAATGAGCGGGGGGAGACCGTCAGGACCGCAGACAGCGGAGGGGGATTGACCTGCCACGGGATTTTTCCTCCATTTGGAATTAGAGTCCGACCCAACGAAGGGACGGACAATGAAGCGAACGAGATACAGCGAAGAACAGATCATC